>NZ_JAUMKF010000029.1:0-35648 GCF_030519405.1 Bacillus sp. C28GYM-DRY-1 | reverse complement strand
ATACATTCATTATTATAACAATATTCGTATTCAAACGAAACTAAACAACCAATCACCGATAAACTATCGACAATTGGCTGTTTAAAAGGTGTTTTGATCCCTGTCTCAAAAACGGGGGTCAGTCCCGAATGTCCGGTGCTCTTTTTATCCTATCGCATTTCAGGATTTGCTGCCTCTTCACGGGATCTTTCCTCGTTTGGTTTAAACAGCAGACCGAGGTTGATTAATCCGGCGATTCCGACAAGTCCGTAGATGATGCGGGAAAGAGCTGACCCTTGGCCGCCGAAGATGGCCGCTACTAAGTCAAATTGGAAAAATCCGATCAGTCCCCAGTTAATAGCGCCAATAATCGTTAAAGCAAGACAAATTCTTTGAATGGTGCTCATGTTTTGCAACCTCCTTCATGAATTATTAAAACAGTTATAGATTGTGACATATTGGAGAATCTATACATGCATTCTCCATATTGAGGGAAACTGGTTTGCCCCACCTGTATCTGTTTCTTTCCCAGCGTCTATCCATATAAAACCAAGCGATATGTTGGCCTGTGAGAGCTGATTGCTTTACATGTAGTGAGGACATTCTGCATAATAAAAATCTAAGGAGGAGATGTCATGCAAAACTTTACGTACTGGAATCCGACCAAATTAATTTTCGGGCGCGGAGAAGTGGAGAGACTGCCGGAGGAACTCAAATCATATGGGAAAAACGTATTGCTTGTCTACGGAGGCGGAAGCATTAAACGCAGCGGCCTGTATGATCAAGTGATTGAACAGCTAAATAAAGCCGGAGTGACCACACATGAATTAGCAGGTGTAGAACCGAATCCGCGTGTGTCGACTGTTAATAAAGGTGTTGCCATCTGCAAAGAACATAACATTGATTTCTTGCTCGCTGTCGGCGGTGGAAGTGTCATCGACTGTACAAAAGCGATTGCCGCAGGAGCGAAGTATGATGGTGATGCGTGGGATATCGTCACGAAAAAACATCAGCCTAAGGATGCTTTGCCATTCGGAACTGTATTGACTCTCGCGGCAACTGGTTCTGAAATGAACTCAGGCTCGGTTATTACAAATTGGGAAACAAAAGAAAAATACGGCTGGGGCAGCCCGCTTGTATTCCCTAAATTCTCGATTCTTGATCCGGTAAATACATTCACCGTTCCTAAAAATCACACGATCTACGGTATGGTTGACATGATGAGCCACGTATTCGAACAATACTTCCATCATGTATCAAACACGCCGTATCAGGATCGTATGTGCGAGTCACTTCTGCGCACAGTCATTGAAACAGCGCCTAAGCTGATCGATGATCTCGAAAATTACGAATTGCGTGAGACGATCCTGTACACAGGAACAATTGCATTAAACGGCATGCTTTCTATGGGTGCAAGAGGAGATTGGGCAACTCATAATATTGAACATGCAGTATCAGCCGTTTATGATATTCCTCATGCCGGCGGACTGGCGATTCTGTTCCCGAACTGGATGAGACACACATTGTCTGAAAACCCTGCCCGCATGAAACAGCTTGCAGTTCGCGTGTTTGGAGTAGAAGAAGCTGGTAAAACAGATGAGGAAATCGCACTTGAAGGTATTGATAAGCTGTCTGCGTTCTGGACAAGCCTTGGCGCTCCTAACCGTCTTGCTGATTATGATATCAATGATGAGCAGCTTGATACCATTGCTGAAAAGGCTATGGCTAACGGTACATTCGGCCAATTTAAATCACTCAATAAAGAAGATGTGCTTGCCATTTTGAAAGCATCTCTATAAAAAAAGGGGAAACAGCCGTTGGCTGCTTCCCTTTTTCTTTTTGTCTGCTTATGTTACAATGGGAAATCTGTTTTTTGCCAGCAACATCATTTGAAAGGTTCTACTATGGAAAATTTCACTTATTACAACCCGACGAAGCTGATCTTCGAAAGGTCAGATTGAATTGAACATTTAAGAAAAGAATAAAACAATACGGCAAGAAGGTGCTGCTTGTTTACGGCGGCGGCAGCATTAAGCGCAACGGTCTCTATGATCAAGTTACAGGCATTTTAAAAGATGAAAGCGCTGTAGTTCATGAACTGTCAGGTGTAGAGCCGAACCCGCGTCTTGCAACAGTGGAAAAAGGCATAGCCCTGTGCAGAGAGCATGACATTAATTTTCATCTTGCTGTCGGCGGCGGAAGTGTCATTGACTGCACAAAAGCAATTGCTGCCGGCGTTAAATACGACGGCGACGCTTGGGATATTTTCAGCAAAAAGTAACAGCAGAAGATGCGCTGCCGTTCGGTACTGTTTTAACTCTTGCTGCGACAGGCTCAGAAATGAACCCTGATTCCGTGATTACAAATTGGGAAACAAACGAGAAATATGTATGGGGCAGCAATGTGACTCATCCGCGCTTTCATCCGCGCTTTTCGATTTTAGATCCTGAAAACACGTTCACTGTCCCAGAAAATCAAACAGTATACGGCATGGTTGCATGAGCCACGTATTTGAACAGTACTTCCATAATGTCGAAAATACGCCGCTGCAAGACAGAATGTGCTTTGCTGTTCTGCAGACGGTAATTGAAACAGCTCCAAAACTATTGAAGGATCTGGGAAATTACAAACATCTTGAAACGATTTTATATGCAGGCACAATCGCTCTGAATGGCACGCTTCAAATGGGCTACTTCGGCGACTGGGCTTCTTACACTATGGAGCATGCCGTATCAGCTGTTTATGATAATCCGCATGCGGGCGGACTTGCGATTCTGTTCCCGAACTGGATGAGACACACGCTTGATACAAATGTTGCCGCTTTAAAAACCTCATGATAAACATGTTTGACATTGATACTGAAGGCAAAACAGATAAAGAAATTGCGCTTGAACGCATCGATAAGCTGGCTGCATTCTGGACAAGCTTCGGCGCGCCTTCCCGACTTGCCGATTATAATATAGGAGAAGAAAAGCTAGAGCTGATTGCTGATATCGCAGCCAAAGAAATGGAACACGGCGGCTTCGGCAACTTCCAAAAACTGAACAAAGATGACGTGCTTGCCATCCTTCGCGCGTCTCTATAAACCCAGAGGGCGGAACCCAGTCATTCCGCCCTTTTTTCCTGACTTGATTTCACAGATAAGTTCATATAAAGTGAAAGATGAAAACATTATACCGTTATGGAGGGACAAGCAATGACGCATGTACGCTTTGACTACTCAAAAGCGTTGACTTTCTTCAACGAACATGAACTTACATACCTGCGGGACTTTGTAAAAACAGCACACCATAATATTCATGAAAAAACAGGCGCTGGCAGCGATTTTCTAGGCTGGGTGGACCTCCCTGAACATTATGATAAAGAAGAATTCGCGCGCATTAAAAAAAGCGCGGAAAAAATCAAATCTGATTCTGATGTATTGCTTGTTGTCGGCATCGGCGGTTCTTACCTTGGGGCGCGGGCTGCGATTGAAGCGCTTAATCACGCGTTTTATAATACTTTGCCAAAAGCAAAACGCGGCAATCCGCAAGTTATTTTCATCGGAAATAACATCAGCTCATCTTATATGAGAGATGTCATGGATCTTCTTGAAGATGTTGACTTCTCTATTAATGTGATTTCTAAATCAGGCACGACAACTGAACCTGCAATCGCTTTCCGCATTTTCCGCAAGCTTCTTGAAGAGAAATACGGCAAAGAAGAAGCGAAAGCGCGGATTTACGCAACAACTGATAAAGAGCGCGGCGCATTAAAAACGCTATCTAACGAAGAAGGCTTCGAATCATTTGTCATCCCTGATGACGTTGGCGGCCGTTATTCTGTATTAACAGCTGTAGGCCTCTTGCCGATCGCTGTAAGCGGCGTCAACATTGACGAGATGATGAAAGGCGCACTGGATGCGAGCAGAGATTTTGCCACATCGGAATTAGAAGAAAACCCTGCATACCAATATGCGGTCGTTCGCAATGTGCTTTATAATAAGGGCAAAACAATTGAAATGCTAATCAACTACGAACCGGCGCTTCAATACTTCGCAGAATGGTGGAAGCAGCTGTTCGGAGAAAGTGAAGGGAAAGATGAGAAGGGCATTTATCCTTCTTCAGCTAACTATTCAACAGACCTTCATTCATTAGGCCAGTATGTACAAGAAGGCCGAAGAGATTTATTCGAAACGGTACTGAATGTAGAGAAACCTAAACATGAACTGACAATCGAAGAAGCGGACAACGATCTTGACGGCTTAAACTATTTAGCTGGAAAAACAGTAGATTTCGTTAACAAGAAAGCTTTCCAGGGCACGATGCTTGCACATACGGACGGAAATGTTCCGAACTTAATCGTCAACATTCCTGAGCTGAATGCATATACTTTTGGATACCTTGTATACTTCTTCGAAAAAGCCTGCGCGATGAGCGGCTATCTTCTGGGCGTCAATCCGTTTGACCAGCCTGGAGTAGAGGCATATAAAGTCAATATGTTTGCATTGCTTGGCAAACCTGGCTTTGAAGAGAAAAAAGCAGAGCTTGAAAAACGTCTGGAAGATTAATGTGAGAAAGCTGACTGGCATTTGCCGGTCGGCTTTTTATAAAATAGAAAGGTGCTGATGTTCATGAAACAAATGGCTAAACATCTCATCATTGCCAGTTTTTCTGCGGCTATTCTAAGTATCCTCATCTCCTTTGATGCCGTGTATACAGAGTTTTCTTCAAGCTTTGGCAGCACGTTATCACACTTTTTCATCCACGCCTTTCTTCTTATTGCTTTGCCGCTTGCGCTTTTTACCGATGCGGTACACCGGATGATGCAGTTAAAACGATCTCATGCGCTTTTCACTAAATTAGGGCTCTATGCCGCAGTTGTTTATGTTTCGTGGGAATCTGCTGCAGGGCTTGCGGCGGCAATGGCTGTTTACCTATTAATTGAATGCGCTTTCTTTTCTGTTAGCCGTACGAAAGAAACAACGATTTCCATGTAGTGCGTCTCTGAATGAAGTCTTGTTCGGCAGGACAGGATAAGTGAAAAAGGGGCATTTTTGATGATTACAATACCTTCCGCGATAGATGGGCAGTCTTTTCTGCTTCAAGAATTGGAACAAATAATGAAGCCGCTCGGTTATGTGATAAACGGCGGCTGGGAATACGATCACGGCTTCTTTGATTATAAAATTGATGATACAAATGGCTATTTGTTTTTAAGGATTCCAGTCAATGCGGTAAAAGGCAGTCTCGATGAACGCGGTGCGGCCGTCCGGATCGGAACGCCGTTTATGCTGAGGCAGGTGTTCCAGGCAGGTCTTGACGATGATGCCGAGGGAGGTCCTTTCCAATCACTCTTTAATCAATTTTCCGAGCCGGAAAGGCGAGACGCGGAAATTGATCCAGCGTATTTGGACATCGGCGCCTCCCTTGTGAAAGAATTGGAGGATGTACTGCTGCATTAGACCACAAGGAAATAATCTGTTTCGAGCACTTTGTATGTGAGAGGAGGGGAAAGCATGGGCCCTTCCTCTTTTTGTACGCCGATAATAGTCGTGTTGTGATCAAGAAAATAGAGGATACACGTTTTGTAAGCGGCTCCCCTTAGATCGTCAGGAACAGGAAGAAGCTTCACTTGCTGATCAAGAGTCAGTTTGATTTCGTTCTGCTTAGACGGCCGTACTTTGATTTGGTAATGCTGAAGCATCGCCCGGCTGATAAATTCTGAAGTACCGATAATTTGATTAGCGCCTGCCCGCTCCGCATTTGTGACAAACCGGTCAGTCAAAATCTCGACGATGCAATAAGCAAGGGGGTTAAGCCCTTTAACTGATAAAAGAATCAGCACTGACAGCATATCTGCTTCAGCTTCACTTTTATACTGATCGGCTGTAATCATCACTGATTCCGCTTCAGTAATATTGGCCCGTTTGAGTGTCTCATCTTCGGCAGCGTGTCCGCGTATGAAATGGACGTTTTCAATAAGCGGGCCTTCTTTTAAAGATTCATCAATCAGTACAACCGTTTTGGAAGGAGCCGTAAGCTGCAGGTCCTTCAGCAGCCGATTTGTTTTTTCATTCCACCCGATCAGAATGATGTGGCCGCGCCCTTTGTAAGCGACTTTTCCTTCGATGTAGCGGTGCTGCCTGCTGAATGCGGCCGCTGATAATGTGGCGAAATATGCAGTGACAAAGCTTGCTCCGCTCAAAATCAGCAGTATCCCCGCCACCTGTCCCAGCGGCGTGTGCGGCACATAATCTCCATAGCCGACTGTCGAAACGGTAACGACAGCCCACCAAATGCCCTCAAAAACCGAAGTGAACTGCTTCGGCTCAAGAATATAAATAATTTGTCCAAACAAAAGAATCAGAAATAAAATAATAACCCCGATTCGGATAAATAACGGCCACTTGAGCCATGAAATAAATATCCGATTTGATTTCATTCTTTTTCTCCTTCTTCAGATAATGAGATGGATAAAATCTGTTTAATAATCGTATTTAATTTCTCGTTTAGCTTCTCCTGGCCGTACATATCTCGCGCCTGCTTCATTAAATCGGCGGTATCATCATCAAGCTGAATAAGAGGCTCATCGATTTCCGATTCATTATAAAGCTGAATAAATGCGTCCAGACCTTCATTCATTCGGTCGATTGCTGTGCTCAGCTGTTCCTTTTCCTCACTCGTCACTTTCATGGCTTCCATCACACCCGTGCTTTTTTCTAACAGTATGTCCCACTTACGGTGATGTTTTTCAAAAAATGAACAAAACATATTAAACGGATTTCTCCATAAACTAAAACAAAAAGGATGAAAATAGATGACGGTCATACAAAGAACGATCGTGGTTTTGATTGGTACGCAGCTGGCGGCATCCGCGGTGATTTTGTTTATTTTCGATTTGAATTCATATAATCACTTTTCCGGCAGCTTCTCCTGGCTTCGTTTTCTAAAAGAGCTTGTCGGCAGCTTTGCCTTTTATTTGTTTTCAGCAGGATTACTCTTTCTGCTGATTGGAATGTGTGCACCGAGCAGGAAAAAAAAGCGCTTTTCTGTACACGAGAAAGAAAACTCATTAAAATAATTGTAATAAAGAGAGATTTGATTATGGAAAAAGGATGATGAAAAATGCTGTTTATATTTTTAACAATAGCCGCATTGGGATTGTCGTTTTGGGCACAATTTAAAGTGAAGAGCAACTTTGAAAAATATTCAAAAGTGGAAGCCTCAAGCGGACGTACAGGGGCAGAAACGGCAAGACGGATTTTAGATATAAACGGTCTTTACGACGTGCCGGTCGAACCGGTAAGAGGCACTTTAACAGACCATTACGACCCGACAAGACGGGTGGTGCGTTTATCTGAGCCGGTTTATTATGGCCGCTCAATTTCCGCCATCTCCGTAGCTTCCCATGAAGTCGGACATGCCTTGCAGCATCAGGAGTCATATGGTGCGCTTGTGCTGAGACATAAAATCTTCCCAGTCGTGAATTTTGCATCCGGTGTAGCTCCTATGCTTTTCTTAGGGGGCATGCTTCTCGGCAGCCTGAATTTGATCGGGCTTGGCATCATTTTATTTTCAGCTGCTGTCTTTTTCCAGCTGATTACACTGCCTGTCGAATTCAATGCAAGTTCACGCGCGAAGCAAATTATTGTGTCAGAAGGATTCATCAGGAATAATGAAGAGAATGGGGTAAATAAAGTGCTGAGCGCCGCCGCCTTAACGTATGTGGCCGCCGCCCTGGTTTCCCTGTTTGAACTTCTTCGCTTTGTGATGATCTTCTTAAACGGTCGTAATGAGAATTAACGTTAAGGAGGTGGCCCCTTACCATTTATGGTAAGGGTTTTTTTTGCTTATATTACAATTGATCGCCATTTTTATTTTGATTGGCATTACGGCTGTTTTCGTTGCAGCGGAATTTGCAATCGTCAAAATCAGAGGTTCAAAAATCAATCAGCTCATCGAAAGCGGGGACAGCCGGGCGCTTGCCGCACATAAAATCATCTCCAATCTTGACGAGTATTTATCAGCCTGCCAGCTCGGGATTACAATTACAGCCCTCGGCCTTGGATGGCTTGGTGAGCCTACATTTGAACGCGTTCTTCATCCCTTATTTACAGCGGCAGGTATACCGGAACCGTTTAACCACATTGTCACATTTGTATTTGCATTTATCATCGTCACTTTTTTGCATGTGGTAATGGGTGAGCTTGCTCCGAAAACGGTTTCCATTCAAAAGGCTGAAGCTGTCAGTTTATGGATTGCAAAGCCGCTGATCTGGTTTTATAAAATCACGTATCCGTTTATTAAAGCATTGAACGGCTCTGCAAGTTTTCTTGTGAAATTGTTTGGCTTTCATTCAGTGAAGGAGCATGAGGTTGTCATAAGCGAGGAGGAACTGAGGCTGATCCTCTCAGAAAGCTATGAAAAGGGAGAAATCAATCAGTCTGAGTTCCGCTATGTGAATAAGATTTTTGAATTCGACAACCGTGTAGCAAGAGAGATTATGATTCCGCGGACAGAAATTGCGGTCATCTCTCTGGAGCAGTCGCTAGAAGAAGCGATTCATCACATCATTAATGAACGGTATACACGTTACCCTGTCATTAAAGAAGACAAGGATCATATTTTAGGGATCATCAACAGCAAAGATATGTTTAAAGCTTATTTTCTCGGACAGCCGATTAAGCTGAAGCAGATTATGAGGCCCGTCATCAGAGTCATTGAAAGCATCCCTGTTCAGCAGCTTTTGATTCGCATGCAGAAGGAGAGAATTCACATGGCCATTCTCGTAGATGAATACGGGGGGACAGCGGGGCTTGTCACTGTCGAGGATATTATCGAGGAAATCGTCGGGGAAATCCGCGATGAATATGATCAGGATGAAACGCCGCATATTTTGAAAAAAGGCGAGCATCATTATGTGATGGATGGAAAAGCGTTAATAGACGAAGTAAACGATCTGTTCGACATTGCGATTGAAAACGAAGAAATTGATACGATTGCAGGCTGGCTCCTGACGCAAAAAATGGAGCTGGAAGCAGGAGATGTGATTCACGCCGAGGGGTGTGAATTTAAAATCCTCGACGCCGAAGATCATCACATCCGTTTTGTAGAAATTAAAAAAACCGATTTTTTATAAAAAGCAGCCGGAGATTGAACGGCTGTTTTTTTATGACGGCTGGCGGTTTTCGGAAAAAGCAATGCTGTAAAGCCTTTTTTCCACATAAGATATATAGACGGACACTTAGAAGGGAGTGGCTGTATGAATAAGGCTTGGTGGAAGGAATCGGTTGTCTACCAAATTTATCCCCGCAGTTTTAAAGATTCAAATGGGGATGGAATCGGGGATATTCAAGGAATCAGATCCAAGCTTGATTACATAAAAGAGCTGGGCGCTGACGTCATCTGGATTTGCCCGCTGTATGATTCGCCTAATGCTGATAACGGCTATGATATCAAGGATTATCAAAACATATTAAGCGATTTCGGCACCATGAAGGATTTCGACCAGCTGCTTGATGACATTCATGAACTGGGCATGAAGCTGATTATGGATCTTGTCGTAAACCATACAAGCGACGAACATCCATGGTTTATTGAATCCCGTTCATCCATACACTCCGCAAAGCGTGACTGGTATATTTGGAAGGACGGCAAAAATGGAAAAGCGCCGAACAATTGGGAAAGCATTTTCGGCGGGCCGGCATGGCAGTATGATCAAGAGACCAGTCAGTATTATCTCCACCTTTTTGATAAAAAACAGCCTGATTTGAATTGGGAGAATGAAAAGGTGAGAAATGCCGTTTACGACATAATGAATTGGTGGCTTGATAAAGGAATTGACGGATTTCGGGTGGATGCCATTACGCATATAAAGAAAAAAGAAGGCCTTCCCGATATCCCAAATCCAAAAGGGCTGGATTGCGTTCCCTCCTTCCCCTATCATATGAATGCTGACGGCATAATGGATTTCCTAAGAGAGCTGAAAGAAAACACATTTACCCGCTATCCGATTATGACAGTCGGTGAGGCAAACGGTGTCGCTGCAAAGGAAGCGGCAGATTGGGCTGGAGAAAAAAACGGCATCTTCAACATGATTTTTCAATTTGAGCATCTCGGTCTGTGGGATGTAGAGATCAATGAAAGCATTAATATCGCTTCCTTCAAGCGAATTCTAACTGACTGGCAGGACAGTCTTGAAGGGATCGGCTGGAATGCTTTGTTTATGGAAAATCACGACCAGCCCCGTTCTGTTTCTGTGTGGGGAGACGACGGTGTGTACCTGAAGGAAAGTGCAAAAGCGCTTGCCGCTGTTTATTTTCTCTTGAAAGGCACACCGTTTATTTATCAGGGTCAGGAACTCGGCATGACAAACGTGGCATTTCCGTCTATTGAGGACTATGATGATGTCGCAATGAAACGCCTGTATGAAATAGAAACAGCGAAGGGCGCAACTCACGAGGACGTGATGAAGATTGTCTGGAAAAAGGGAAGGGACAATTCACGGACGCCGATGCAATGGAATGCTAATCCATACGCCGGATTTTCTGAGGCCGAACCGTGGATCGGAATCAATGAGAATTACAAATGGCTGAACGCCGAGGCGCAAAAAAACGATAAAACATCTGTATACCACTTTTACAAGAGCCTGATCAAGCTGCGCCAAACATACGATGTTTTGATCAATGGGACATATACACTCATTTTACCGGAAGATCAGCAAATCTTTGCTTATCTTCGGAAAAACGATAGCCATACTGCACTGATTGCAGCCAATCTGACAGGAGCGCCGGCCTTATTTAAGCACCCCGGATTGCCATTGTCATCAGACGCACTCCTATTGTCAAATGTGGAAACAAAGCCGCATAAGCACATGACATCAGTACTGTTAAAGCCGTATGAAGCAAGAATATATCTATGGAGCTAAACTCCAGCCAGAGACTGGAGTTTTTTATTTTTTATCAGGTTTATGTGAGCGGTTTAACAGGAAAATAAAAACACAGAACGAATTAGCAAAAAGAGCGGACAAATGAAAGGAGAAACAAATGCTGAAAACACTGCAAATCAAAACGAACAAACGAGATGAAATGATTGAAATCACCAGCGAGGTGGAAGCGTTTCTTCGAGAAACAGGTGTAACGAGCGGCGCAGCGCTGATTTACTGTCCTCATACGACAGCGGGCATTACAATTAATGAAAATGCCGATCCGGATGTCAAAAGAGATATGCTCAGAAGATTTGATGAGGTGTATCCGTGGGAACACGAGCTGGACCGCCACATGGAGGGCAATACAGCTGCGCACATGAAGTCGAGTACGGTGGGAGCTTCACAGCATGTCATTATCGAAAACGGCCGGCTGATTCTTGGAACATGGCAAGGCATTTATTTCTGTGAATTTGACGGCCCGCGTACACGGGCTTGTTACATCAAAATCATGGGGTAACAGGAGGGTTTTCATAAAGGGGCAAATGAAGTATGGGGTAAGCCTGCAAGGAGTATAGTCAATCAGAAAGAGCAGCAGACTGAGGAGACAAACGCGCTTTCTTATCCATTGCAAAACACGTTAACAACTCCGATGAGAAAACACGCAGCCAAAGAAGAAGATTCCGCATACATGTCTCCTGGGATGGGCAAGTTATCGGAATGCTGAACGGGCCCGCTGATATGAAAACGCTGTTAGCCGAACTTTGCCGAACGTAACTTGATCAACAGAGGTGACAGATGATGAACATTCTTCAATATTCTTATAAAAAAAGAGGGAAAATTGAGTTTGTATTTGAAGGCTGGCCTCACTCAAAAGTTATAATGGTTCCTATCAAGGGCTACTATTTTGTCCGCTTTATCAAATGGAGCAGCCTAGATCCAATTGTGACAAGACATGACCTTGAAAAAATGGAGTGGGCTGCGAACCAGTTTTTCGGCACAGCCCCTTTTTATCGAAAACGAAAAGCATTTGAAACCCCATCGCCCCGGAAATAGGCGATGGGGTTTTTTAGCGGACGATGCGGTAAAGAGACGGAACATCCATTCTGGTCGCTTGAGACAGAAGGTAGGCTTTCTGTACGGCTCCTTTTCTTCTAAACGAATTCAGCTTATCAATAATTTGCTGTCCGCTTAAGATTCCAAGACCATGGGCAAAATATTTATCTTCTCCCAGTAAAATCACATTTTCGCCTCTCCACTGCGCTTTTTGCGGATCAAATTCAGGGTTTTTAAAATACAAACAATCTCCGAGAAAAAAGTGATGTCCTGTTTCCGTATAGATTGGCAATTTCTCATAGTGCCAGTCATATAAAATAATTCTGTCAAAAGTGGCATCAAATTTTCCCTCCCCGATTGTATCGATCAAGGCCAAGTAATAAATGATGACAATTGCGGTCGCACATTCAAACGCGTAAAACGGGCCGTTTTCAGCAATATCCCGAATCGCTTTTGAAGGCGGCATTCTGTATTTCAGCTCCAAGGCGCCTTCCGGTGAAACCCTCCAATACGCTGTATTCCCGTATGTCTTTGAAAAAGTGGCAAACTTCGCCCCGCTTTTGTGCAGCGTTTTTGCCGCTGCCACGATATTCATCCGCAGGTTCAGCTCAAACATCAGTTCAGCAATTGAATGATAATCAAACTGAACGGGCGTCTCAATCATCTCTTTTAACAGCGGATTCAGATTCTTATCAATCTTCCAGTTCTCAATATCTTGGGGACGGAGCAATTGTCCGGATACAATAATCATCTTTAGCCCCCCTTGTTTTTTATAAGATATGCAAAGGGCTTGGGCAATGAAAGCTAAAAAGACAGAAGACAGCCGAAGAAGAACTTCTTCCATTTTTTGTTTTAAAACTTTTTTAAGCAGAGCCGATATATACGGTATCAAACCTGAAGGAGAAACTGGACATGAAGACTTTTATCAATTGGCTGAAGAAACCGTCTATCTCAAGAAAATTAATCGTCTCATTTATTGCGATTCTTATTATCCCTATTCTTATATTGGAAGTTAGTTCTTATCGAAGCGCCAGCGGAAAGCTGGATCAGGAAATTATGGGAAATGCGAAAAGCAGTGTCGATACATTTAATACAACCGTTACAAATGATCTGGGAGCAAAAGTGACAGCGGTCACCTTTTTCAGTGAATCTCTTAAAAGCTCAGCATTCAAAGGAAAGACTAATCAAGAAGAGCTCAAGGCCAAATTTTCACAATACGTATCTATCAATCAAGGGGTAGCCAGAATTTATGGAGGCGCACAAAACGGCACCTACATACAAGCGCCAAAAGAACAATTGCCGGATGGATACGATCCGAGACAACGACCTTGGTACCAAGATGCGATGAAGGCAGGTGGTGACATTGTCGTGACAGATCCTTACGTGGCAGCCAGTGACGGAAGCATGGTTATTACCATTGCCCAGAAGTTGAAGGACGGATCTGGCGTTGTCGCCATGGATATCACTATTGATAAATTGTTAGAGCAGATGAAACAAATCAAGGTCGGAAAAGAAGGCTATGTTTTCATTGCAACGAAAAACAAAACCTATGTCGCCCATCAGGACCATAAGGCTGGAGAAAAGCTGTCAGGAGACTGGGTCGACGAAATGTATGCCGATAACAGCGGTGAACTCCAATATACTCTGGGTAACGAAGATAAAAAGATGGCCTTTACAACAAATGAACTGACTGGGTGGAAAATAGCTGGCACAATGTATATGGATGAAATCAGGGATGCTTCAAAGTCTGTGCTCATAACAGGCATGATCGTGCTGATTGCTTCCATTGTGGCAGGCGGGTTTTTAATTCTGTTTATCGTTCGATCGATTACAAAACCGTTAAAACGTCTCGTTCAATCATCAAAAATGATCAGCAGTGGGGATCTGACAGAAACGATCGAAATCCGTTCAAAAGATGAGCTTGGAGAGCTTGGGGAAAGCTTCAATGAAATGGGACAATCTCTCCGCTCACTGATCAGCGCTATTCAAGATTCGGTAAACAATGTGGCCGCATCGTCCGAACAGCTTACCGCATCTGCCGGACAAACAAGTAAAGCCACCGAGCATATCACGATGGCGATTGAGCAGTTCTCAAACGGAAACGAGGAGCAAAGCGAAAAGGTTGAATCCAGCTCTCATCAGCTAAACTTAATGAATGAAGGGCTCCAGCAAGTTTCACAAACATCATCAGACATTACAAGGGCTTCTATCCAATCAACGGAAATCGCCGAAACGGGTGAAAAGTTTGTCCAGCAGACAGTCGGACAAATGAACTCGATTAATCAATCGGTTCAGCAGGCTGAAGCTGTAGTTAAAGGCTTAGAAGGAAAATCAAAAGACATTACAAGCATTTTGAGAGTCATCAACGGCATCGCTGACCAAACAAACCTGCTGGCATTAAACGCAGCCATTGAAGCTGCGCGTGCCGGAGAATCTGGACGCGGCTTCTCGGTCGTTGCGGAGGAAGTGCGCAAACTGGCTGTTCAATCAGCCGATTCAGCAAAAGAAATCGAAAAGCTAATTCAAGAAATTGTAGCAGAAATCGAAACCTCTCTTCACATGTTTAGAGAGGTCAATCAGGAAGTACAGTCTGGACTTGTTGTCACAGACAATACAAAAGAAAGCTTCCAAAGCATTTTCAATATGACAAACGAGATCGCGGGCAAATTGCAGACGATGAATTCCACCGTCAACCAGCTGTCAGGACGTTCACAGCATGTTTCAGCAGCCGTCAGCGGCATTGCCGATGTGTCAAAAGAAAGTTCGGCAAGCATCCAAGACATTGCCGCATCAGCCGAGGAGCAGCTCGCCTCTATGGAAGAAATCAGTTCATCAGCGACCACTCTTGCGCAGATGGCAGAAGAGCTTCGTGATCTGACGAAACAATTCAAAATCGAATAAAAGCAGAAAACAGCGCTTATCAAGGCGCTGTTTTTTCGTGGAGGAAATAATCCCAAAGACCTAGTAAACAAAATGATGTTAGAACTATTTTTCATTTTTTTCTTTATTTGCAATGTAATATAAAGGAAGAACTGCCGATATAATTTGTAAATTATTGAAAGAAGGTTCAATATGAAATGAAAAAAACACTCACCACTATTCGCAAGTCATCAATTGCCAGGAGACTTATTATTTCTTTCATGCTGATCTTAATTGTTCCCATTACCGTCCTCTCGGTAAGCGCTTATCATTCAGCAGTTGCCTCCCTTGATATACAGATGACACAAAGCGCAAAGGAAAATGTCCACATATTAGATCATATCATTGATGATAAAATCAGCACGACTGAAAAAAGCCTGGCGTTTTTCACTGAATGGGCTACAGCAGATAAATTTAAGGATAAAAAGAAAACAGAGATGAAAAAGGAATTTAAACAATTTATCCAAATGAATGACAATGTCGCTGCAGTATTTTCCAGCAGTAAAGACGGGGATTTCACACGGTATCCATACGCAGACATGCCGAGTGATTTTAATGCTTTAGAACGAGATTGGTACAAAGAAGCAATGGCCAATAAAGGCAAAACCATCGTCACTGAGCCTTATGAATCTATTTCAACAGGAAAAATGGTCGTCACCATTGCCCGCCAGACGGAGGATGGTTCAGGCGTTGTCGCCATAGATTTGAAAATTGATAACCTGGTCGCAACCACGAAAGGAATCAATATCGGTAAAGAAGGCTATGCTTTTATCTTAAGCCCAAATAAAAAAGTCATTGCGTACTCCGGAGAAAAAGCGGGAACAGAGTTAAAAGAAGATTGGGTTGATAAGCTCTACAAAAATAAAAGCGGCGACTTTGAATACACGCACCAAGGCAAAGAGAAGAAAATGGCATTTGCCACAAGCGAAACAACAGGCTGGAAAATCAGCGGTACGATGTATACGGACGAGATCCGTGAGGCTGCAAGCAAAGTTCTAACCATGGCTTCAATCGTTCTGGCGATTGCCATCGCAGCTGGCATTACGGCAATTTATTTTGTAATCCGGTCGATCACAAAGCCATTGAGACGAATTGTCGCATCAGCTGAAAAAATCAGTGAAGGCGATCTAACCGAAACGATTGAAATCAATTCAAAAGATGAACTCGGCGTTCTGAGCAAGAGCTTTAATCATATGGCCCACTCGCTTCGCTCACTCATTCACGGCATCAAAGATTCAGTAGACCACGTTGCTTCATCATCAGAAGAATTGACTGCATCCGCTGACCAGACAAGCAGAGCCACTGAGCATATTACGATGGCCATCGAGCAATTTTCAAACGGCACCGAAAGCCAAAGCGACAAGATTGAGACAACAACCGAGCAAATTAATGAAATGAACGACGGATTGGCTGAACTGGCGCGGGCTGCCGCAGTGATTACAGAAACATCTGCAGATGCCATAGAAGTATCAAGCGAGGGTGAGACACTCGTACAGAAAACAGCCGGCCAAATGAAAGCGATTGACCATTCAGTAAAAGAAGCGGAAAAAGTGGTGATGGGGCTGGAAATCAAATCAAAGGATATCACGAATATTTTGCGTGTCATCAACGGCATTGCAGACCAAACCAATCTTCTGGCTTTAAATGCCGCTATCGAAGCAGCCAGAGCGGGAGAAAACGGACGGGGCTTCTCCGTCGTCGCTGAGGAAGTGAGAAAACTCGCGGTGCAATCAGCTGACTCGGCAAAGGAAATTGAATCACTGATCAGCGAAATTGTGAAAGAAATTCACACATCATTGAACGTGCTTCAGTCCGTAAACAAAGAAGTTGAAACAGGGCTTGTCATAACAGGTGAAACAAAACAAAGCTTCAAACATATATCTCACATGACCAATCAAATTGCTTCCGAACTGCAAAACATGAATGCGACAGTCGAGGAGCTGTCAGCGGGAGCTCAAGAAATTTCCGCTGCTTCAAATGATATCACAGCCATTTCTAAGAAAAGTTCGGACGGCATCCAAGATATCGCCGCTTCAGCCGAGCAACAGCTGGCATCCATGGAGGAAATCAGTTCATCGGCACAGACGCTTGAAAGAATGTCTGAAGAACTCCGGGATCTGACAAAACGATTTAAAGTGGACAAAGAATAGGTCTTAATAACTATTTATTTATGAGGAGTTAGTTACTTTCGTTAAATTTCTTCTTTTTTACTGTATATATTTACCCATTTCCTGCCGATATGAAGGGTAGCATAAAAAAGGAGAAATGAATGATGAAAAAAATACTCCAACTGATAAAACAAAGATCTATTACACGGAAGCTTCTCGTTTCCTTTCTGTCGATCCTCATCATACCGGTTGTCATATTAGCTGCCATTGCGTATCAATCGGCAAGCAGCTCGCTCGACAGACAGATGATGGGGAGTGCACTAGAAAATGTACAGCAATTAAACGAAATCATTAACACCAGCATCGGTGAAAAAGAAAACAGCGCCGCTTACTTCAGCGAATGGCTGACAAAAGAGAGGTATAATGCAAAAAGCAATGCAAGTATTAAAGAGAAATTCTCACAATATATCAGCATAAACAAAGATGTAGAATCCATTTACACAAGTGACAAAAACGGGCGCTTTACCCGTTACCCGGATCTTCAGATGCCGAGCGATTATAACCCGGCCGAACGCGACTGGTACAAAAAAGCGGTTGCGAATAAAGGGAAAGTCGTGGTTACAGACCCGTATAAAACAGCCTCTACGAACACAATGGTTGTGACAATCGCTCAACAGACAAAAGATGGTTCAGGCGTTATCGCAATCAATATGACGATTGAAGATTTGCTGAAAACAATTAAAAAAGTCAACATCGGCAAACAAGGCTACGCATTTATCATGACGAAGGACAAAAAGGTTGTCGCCCATCCTACTGAAACCTCAGGAACTGAATTGAAAGGCCACTGGACCGATCAAATGTTAAATGCTGATAAAGGCGATTTTCAATACACCATGGACGGCGATACGAAAAAAATGGCCTTTGACACAAACAAGTTAACGGGTTGGAAAATGGGCGGCACGATGTATTTAGATGAAATTCATGAGGCGGCCCAGCCTGTCCTTCATCTTGCTTTAATTGTCTTGGCCGCAGCTATTATCATAGGTGTTATTGTCATGACATTGATCATTCGGTCAATTACAACACCGCTGAAACAGCTTGTCGGTTCCTCTAAGCGAATCAGCGAGGGAGATTTGACTGAAACCATTGTTATCCGTTCAAAGGATGAATTGGGCGAACTCGGCAAAAGCTTTAACAATATGGCGTCGTCACTTCGTTCTCTCATCCACGCTATCCAGGATTCGGTGGACAATGTTGCTGCTTCTTCTGAGGAGCTGACCGCATCGGCTGCCCAAACAAGCAAGGCAACAGAGCACATTACATTGGCGATTGAACAATTTTCTAATGGCAATGAAAAACAAAACGAAAACATAGAAACCGCAGCAGAGCACATTTATCAAATGAATGACGGATTGACCAATATGGCTCAAGCTTCTGAAGTCATCACAGATTCATCTGTTCAATCAACAGAAATTGCAAGCGAAGGCGGCAAGCTTGTTCATCAAACCGTGGGCCAAATGAACGTCATTGACAAGTCTGTAAAAGAAGCAGAACAAGTCGTACGCGGTTTGGAAACGAAATCGAAAGATATCACCAATATTTTGCGTGTGATTAACGGCATCGCAGACCAGACGAACCTGCTTGCCTTAAACGCAGCAATTGAAGCGGCGCGCGCAGGCGAGTACGGCCGCGGCTTCTCCGTTGTAGCGGAAGAAGTAAGAAAACTGGCAGTTCAATCAGCAGATTCAGCAAAAGAGATTGAAGCATTAATCATCGAAATTGTGAAGGAAATCAACACATCTCTCGGCATGTTCCAGTCTGTCAATCAAGAGGTGCAAACAGGCCTTGATATCACAGATAAAACAGAAATGAGCTTTAAACGCATTTCTGAAATAACGAACCAAATCGCCGGTGAACTGCAGAACATGAGTGCGACGGTTCAGCAGCTTTCTGCCAGCTCCGAGGAAGTTTCTGGAGCGTCCGAGCACATTGCATCGATTTCAAAAGAAAGCTCAGCTCATATACAAGATATCGCGGCGTCAGCCGAGGAGCAGCTTGCTTCCATGGAAGAAATCAGCTCCTCAGCAGAAACCCTTTCGTCTATGGCGGAAGAGCTTCGCGATATGACAAAACGATTCAAAATCGAATAGTAAGCCATAACACCCGAGCCTATACGCTTGGGTGTTTTTTTTAGTTTTTTTATTAAACCTTTTATCCTAGTTTGACGATATTAGATTTAGCGTAAAGGAGGAGTCAACTAGAATGGGGAAAATTATAAAATGGATGAAACAGCCATCGATCAGCAAACCGCTTATTGCTGCATTTCTGGCAGTGCTTATTTTGCCGGTTGGGGTTTTAGCATATTTTAGTTATCAATCAGCTTGGAACGCACTGGACAGGGAGCTTACGAATAGTGCAATGGGGAACGTTGAAGAACTCAACAGCACACTGCAAAACAAATTGAATAACAAAGTAAAAGCAATTGGTTATTACAGTGAGACGATCGATAAAGATATATTACAAGGAAAAAATAAAACCTCATTGAATGAGAAATTTAAGCAGTATACTACATTGAATGCCGATGTAGGCGCAATCTATGTTGCTTCAGAAGATAAGAAGCTTTACAAATATCCGGATAGCGGCGTTCCTAAAGGCTTCGATCCGACAGGACGTGAGTGGTACAAACAAGCTGCTGCGAAAAAAGGACAGGCAGTTTTCTCAGAACCGTATACTGATGAAGCTACAGGGGATATGGTTGTCACAATTTCAAAACAATTAAAGGACGGTTCAGGGATTATAGCACTTGATTTAAATCTGGATGAAGTGCTTTCCGCTTCACAGAGAATCAAAATCGGCAAAAACGGCTACGCCTTTATTACAACAGGCAGCAAGAAATATATCGCTCATCCGACGATTAAGCCTGGTACAACTGGATCAGGCGACTGGACAAACCAAGTATATTCCAAAGGAGAAGGCTCATTTGAATATACTTTCGAAGGCAAAGAAAAGAAAATGGCCTTTACGACAAATAAACTGACAGGCTGGAAAATTGCGGGCACGTACTTTGTCAGTGAATTGCAAGATGCTTCAAGCCCGGTTCTGAACACAGCGATTATCATTCTATGCGTGTCACTTGTCATTGGCGGCATACTTATTCTCTTTATTATCAGTGCCATTACCAAGCCGTTAAGAAAGCTCGTTTCTACATCCGCGAAAATTAGCAGCGGAGATCTGACAGAGGTTATTGATATTCAATCAAAAAATGAGTTTGGACAGCTTGGGGAAAGCTTTAACGAAATGTCTGCCTCATTGCGTTCTGTGATCGGGGTTATTCAAACGTCTGTAGAAAACGTCGCTTCATCTTCTGAAGAGTTGACGGCAAGTGCGGCCCAAACGAGCAAGGCAACCGAACATATCACACTTGCCATTGAACAGTTCTCAGACGGCAATGAGGCGCAAAGTGAGAAACTGGAAACTAGCTCAAACCATCTTTCTCAAATGAACGATGGAATTTCAAAAGTGGCCCAGGCCTCTTCAACCATTACGAAGTCATCAATCAAGTCCTCCGAGGCAGCAGGCAGCGGAGAAAAACTCGTGGAGCATACAGTCGGTCAAATGAAAACAATCGACCAATCCGTTCAAAAAGCGGAAGCGGTGGTGAAGGGGCTTGAAACAAAATCGCAAGACATCACAAGCATCTTGAATGTGATTAACGGCATTGCTGATCAAACCAACCTGCTCGCATTAAATGCTGCAATTGAGGCGGCAAGAGCGGGAGAATACGGAAGAGGCTTCTCAGTAGTTGCGGAAGAGGTCAGAAAACTTGCCGTACAATCAGCAGACTCCGCCAAGGAAATTGAAGGGCTAATTCAAGAGATAGTCAGAGAAATCAGCACTTCGCTTTCGATGTTCCAATCTGTGAATCATGAAGTGAAGGAAGGCTTGCAGATTACTGACCAAACAGCGGAAAGCTTTAAACAAATCTATGAGATGACAACCCAAATTTCTGGTGAATTACAAAACCTAAACGCGACAGTTGAACAGCTGTCAGTTGGATCACAGGAAGTGTCAAGTGCGGTTGAAGACATTTCTGCAGTGTCAAAAGAAAGCTCAGCAGGCATTCAGGACATCGCAGCTTCGGCGGAAGAACAGCTTGCGTCCATGGAAGAAATCAGCTCTTCAGCTGAAACGTTGGCAAACATGGCGGAAGAACTTCAGGACATCACGAAGAAATTTAAAATTGAATCATAATAATGGAAAGAGAAAGCGGCATTAGCCGCTTTCTTTTTTGTTGAAAACAAAAATAAACAAAAAGAATTCAAAAATAAACAAAGATCATATATAATGAAAACGGATACAAATAAAAGGGACGGAGGAATATCATGATGGTGAAACATGTATGGGATTCAGAACATGCTGCACAGCTGCAAAAAGGCGTAGAGGAATTGGTGTACAGGTCCAATCTGATCGGGTCAGATCGCACTGTCTGCAACTGGGGCGGCGGGAATACGTCTATGAAAACAACGGAAAAGGATTTCAGAGGGCGTGAAACAGACGTCATGTGGGTGAAAGGAAGCGGTTCAGATTTGGCAACAATGAAAGCGCATAACTTTACCGGTTTGAAATTAGATGACATTCGCCCGCTGATTGAAAGGGATCAGATGTCAGACGAAGAAATGGTAGACTACTTGTCTCATTGTATGATAGACAGCAAACATCCCCGTCCTTCAATTGAAACGCTGTTACACGCTTTTCTGCCATACAATCATGTTGACCATACCCATCCCGATGCGATTATCAGCATTTGCTGCGCTGACAATGGAAAACAAATCGCTGAAGACATATACGGAAACCGGTTTGTATGGGTGCGATATGTACGCCCGGGATTTACTTTGTCTAAAATGATCGCTGAAGGCGTAGCGAACAATCCCCACGCCGAGCTTGTGTTAATGGAGAAACATGGCTTAGTCACTTGGGGTGAGACGTCCGAAGCATGTTATGAAAAAACGATATCCATCATTCAAGAAGCTGAGCGGTATATTAACGATCGGATCAATCAGCATGAGATATTCGGCGGCAAAAGATATCAGCCCCTGCCGGAAGATCAAAGAAAACAAATCTTGGCAGGCATCATGCCTGTGATCAGAGGAGCTGTAAGCGAAGAAAAGAAAATGATCCTTTCCTATGATGATCATGATGACGTCTTGGAATTTGTCAACAGTGTCCAAGCGCCAGCGCTTTCGCAAATCGGTGCAGCATGCCCGGATCACCTTGTTCACACAAAGCGGGTTCCGCTGTACATTGAGTGGAATCCGGAAACTCAAGATGTGCAGAAGCTGGCGGATCTGATCAAATCAGGAGTCGAGCGTTTTGCATCAGAATATCAGGATTATTTTACACGCAATCAGCAGGAAGGGGATCAAATCTTTGAATCAGCCCCGCGGGTGATATTGATTCCTGGCATTGGAATGGTGAATACGGGAAAAAGTTATGCCATGTCTAAAGTGAGCGGTGATTTATACCGGAGAGCCATCGCCGTCATGAAAGGGTCAACAGCTCTCGGCCGCTTTGTTTCTTTAAACGAAAATGAATCCTATCATGTCGAATATTGGCCGCTAGAGTTATATAAGCTCACGCTTGCACCGCCGGAAGCCGAATTTTCCCGTAAAGTAGCGTTGATCACAGGAGGAGCCGGCGGAATTGGCAGTGCAGCATGCCGCCGCTTTGCAGCGGAAGGGGGTCACGTGATCGCAGCTGACCTGAATATAGAAGGTGCGCAGAAAATTGCCGGGGAAATAAACGAAGCATACGGAGAAGGACGGGCAATGGCTGTCAAAATGGATGTGACAAAGGAAGAGGAAGTCCGGTCAGCCTTTGAACAAGCGGCGCTTGCTTACGGCGGCATTGATATCGTCGTCAATAATGCCGGGCTGGCCACATCAAGCCCATTTGACGAAACAAGTCTAAAAGAATGGAATCTTAATATGAATGTATTAGGAACAGGCTATTTCCTTGTGGCCCGTGAAGCGTTTAAACAAATGAAACAGCAAAGCAGAGGCGGAAGCATGGTATTTGTCGGTTCTAAAAATTCGGTTTATGCGGGAAAAAACGCATCTGCCTACAGCTCGGTAAAAGCGCTTGAAACCCATTTGGCGAGATGTATCGCAGCAGAGGGTGGAGAATTCGGCATTCGGGTCAACTCCGTTTTGCCTGATGCAGTTCTTCAAGGGTCGGCAATCTGGGGGTCAAGCTGGCGGGAGGAACGGGCCGCGGCATACGGGATTGAGCCAGATCAGCTGGAGGAACATTATCGAAAACGAACGGCACTGCTCGTCAATATTTATCCGCAGGATATTGCCGAAGCCATCGCATTTTTCGCTTCTTCTAAAGCCGAAAAGACAACAGGCTGCATGATCACGGTAGACGGCGGCGTCCCTGCTGCTTTCACGCGTTAGAAGTATGCTATGATAGAAAAAATAAGACGGATTACCATATGAGGAAGGCGTTACCAATGCTAGTAGCAGAACGGCAGCAAAAAATAGTGGAATTAGTAAATATGCGTTCAAGTATCCGCGTTTCAGAATTAAGTGACATATTTTCTGTCACAGAAGAAACCATTAGGCGCGACCTTGAGAAGCTTGAGAAAGAACATAAACTGAGCCGGAGCCACGGGGGAGCGGTCAGTATTCAGCAGCAGGAATCAGAAGTGCATTTTTCTGAACGGGAAATCACAAATGTCATTGAAAAAAAAGCCATCGCTCACGAAGCGGCCAAATATGTAAAGAGCGGAGACCGAATTATTCTCGATGCAAGCACCACCGCCTGGTATATGGCGAAAATACTCCCTGATATAGAGCTCACTGTCATAACAAACTCAATGAAGGCAGCCATTGAACTCAGCAATAAAGAAAACATATCAGTCATTTCAACAGGCGGCATTTTGCTGGCAAAATCATTATCATTTGCCGGCCCATTAGCTGAGCGTTCGCTTGAGACCTATCATGTCAATAAAACCTTTCTGTCATGTAAAGGATTTGACATAAACAACGGGATGAGTGACTCAAATGAGTGGCAGGCGCTGCTCAAAAAACGGATGATTGAAAGGTCTGATCAGACCATTTTGATGGCCGATTCAAGCAAATGGGGGAACCGCGAGTTTTCACATATCGCCTCGCTGCAAGATATCAGCCGACTTATTACTGATGCTGGACTTGATCCGGTATCGGTAAAAGCTCTTGAAGACAAAAAGGTGAAAGTGACAGCTGTTCCCCTTCCGAAGAGAGGGTGAAAGAATGATTTATACTGCCATTGATATAGGCGCATCAAGCGGGAGGGTCATGGTAGGTGAACTGAGGGAAGGGAAGCTTGACATACAAGAGATTCACAGATTCGCTAACGGCTTTATTCAAAAAGACGGACATTGCTTCTGGGATATTGATCATTTGTTAAAACAAGTCCTGCAAGGGCTGCAAAAGGTGAAAGCGCTTGGGCATGAACACTGCACAGTCGGCATTGATACATGGGCAGTTGATTATGTCTTGCTGGACGAAAAAGGAAATCGTTTGCGGGAAGTGATGTCCTACCGGGATCGAAGAACAGATCACACAATAGGCAAATTGGAACATAGCCTGACAAAAGAAACAATCTATCGAAAAACAGGAATACAATTCCAGCCTTTTAACACGATTTATCAATTGTATGAAGAAAAACGTGAGCTGCTGAAAAAGACAGATAAAGTGATGATGGTTCCTGATTATTTAGGTTATTGCTTAACCGGTAGTGCCGTAACAGAAATCACAAACGCGTCCACAACACAGCTTTTAAACGTCTCAACCGGAAAGTTTGACCCTGAATTGCTTCAAGCCGTGTCTGTTCAGGAACAGCAATTTGCGCCGCTGACTGAACCGGGGCGTGAGCTCGGGATGCTGAGAAATGATTGGTTCCCGGATTATGATCTGCCGACTTGCAAGGTAATGACAGTCGCAACGCATGATACAGCCTCGGCCGTCATCGCGGCCCCAGGTGTAAACGATAGCTGGGCGTTTATCAGCAGCGGGACATGGTCATTAATCGGGGTTGAAAACAAAATGCCGATATTAACCGACCTGGCTTTAAAAAACAACTATACAAATGAACGCGGCGCAAACAACACCATTCGCTTTCTCAAAAACATCATCGGCATGTGGGTGATACAAGAAGTAAAACAACAATTGCAAGCAGATTACTCTTTTCAGCAGCTTGCAGAAGAAGCACGAAAAACAGAACCACTTCAGCAGTTTATCAACTTAAATGATGAACGTTTCCTGAATCCAGACAGCATGATAGAGGAAATAGAACATTATTGCAGAGAAACCCGCCAAAAGATTCCCCGTACTGCAGGCGAACTTGCCTGTTGCATCTACAGCAATTTAGCCATCATCTATGCGATAACCATCAAAGAGCTGGAAACGATCACAGAAAAACCGATTGAGCAGCTTCATATCATCGGCGGCGGAGCCCGAAACGATTTCTTAAATCAATTAACAGCAGACATGAGCGGAAAAGCGGTATACGCAGGGCCCATAGAGGCAACCGCCATCGGAAATCTGCTGATGCAAATGATTGCTGCCAAAGAAGTCAAAGACATAAAAGAAGCCCGGCAAGCCGTCAGAAATTCCTTTCCGATCAAAGTGTTTACACCTAAAGACATTGACAGAAGCACGATCATTCAGTCATTTCAGCAAACTGTTTTGAAAGCGCTATCTAAAAGGTGAAGAGGTGATCAGGTTTGATTAGAAAAGCCAGTATCATGTTTGTCCACCAAGACAAGTACGAAGAATACAAACAGCGGCATGATGACATTTGGCCTGAAATGGCAGAAGCACTCAAAGCTCACGGAGCGCACCATTATTCCATTTTTTTAGACGAGGAAACAGGCCGGCTTTTTGCTTATTTAGAAATCGAGGATGAAGAGAAATGGAGGAAGATGGCGGACACAGAAGTTTGCCGGAGATGGTGGAAATCGATGTCGCCATTAATGAAAACAAATCCAGATTTCAGTCCTGCTTCGATAGATCTTAAGGAAGTTTTTTATTTGGATTAAAAAACTGAAAAAGGGAGAGAGCCGCATGACCATAAAAACCAATTATGACAGTGCAAAACAGGCATATGAAAAATGGGGAATCGATGTTGAAGAGGCGCTTCGGCAATTAGAGCAAGTGCCCATTTCAATCCACTGCTGGCAGGGTGACGACATTGAAGGCTTTGAAGTAAATAAGGGTGAGCTTTCAGGAGGGATTGACGTGACAGGCAATTATCCCGGAAAAGCGCAAACCCCTGAAGAATTAAGAAGAGACTTGGAGAAAGCTCTTTCTCTCATTCCCGGAAAGCACCGCGTAAACCTGCATGCGATATACGCAGAAACAAACGGGGAAAAGGTAGAACGTGACGAATTGAAGCCGCATCATTTTAAAAACTGGGTGAACTGGGCAAAAGAACTCGGTCTCGGTTTAGATTTTAATCCGACCTTGTTTTCACATGAGAAAGCTGCTGACGGACTCACCCTTTCACACCCCGATCCGACCATCAGGGAGTTTTGGATCAGGCATTGCATCGCTTGCCGCCGTATTGGAGAATACTTCGGGAAAGAATTAGGCACACCTTGCTTGACGAATATTTGGATTCCTGACGGCTATAAAGATATCCCGAGTGACAGGCTGACACCGCGTAAAAGACTAAAAGAATCACTGGATCGGATATTCGCAATGGAGATCAATGAACAACACAATCTTGATTCAGTCGAGAGCAAGCTGTTCGGGCTTGGTTCCGAATCATATGTTGTCGGATCTCATGAATTTTATTTCGCTTACGCTTTAACGAATCATAAGCTTTGTTTGCTTGATACAGGCCATTACCACCCGACTGAAACGGTATCAAACAAGATCTCGTCGATGCTGCTTTACACAGACAAACTTGCCTTGCATGTGTCCCGGCCCGTCCGCTGGGATAGCGATCATGTTGTGGTTTTAGACGATGAATTGAGAGAAATCGCTCTTGAAATTGTACGCAATCTGGCTCTCGAGAAGGTCGCCATCGGCCTGGATTTTTTCGATGCCAGCATTAATCGTGTTGCCGCCTGGACCATCGGAACGAGAAATATGATTAAAGCTTTATTGTATGCATTGCTTCTCCCGAACGGTTATTTAAAACAATTGCAGGAAGAGGGCCGTTATACAGAAAGGCTGGCACTAATGGAGGAATTTAAGACATATCCTTTCGGGGCCATCTGGGATTTCTACTGTGAGCAAATGGGCGTGCCGGTAAAAGAGACATGGCTTCATGATATAAAAGAGTATGAACAACAGGTGCTTTTAAAGAGAAAGGCATCTTCTCCAATTGTCTAATAAAAAAATCCGCCGCGGCATTGGCACGCGGGCGGATTTTTTTAGGCTTGATCAGCAGGGTACACAATTCCCATTTGCTTTCTTGCTTCTTCCATGATTTTCGCAGTGATCATTGATCGTTCAAATGTATTTTCTTCAGATTCCTGCTTGTTCTCTTTTATGAGCGTGACAAATTCTTCCGCTTCATAGAACATTGCCGGTTTAGGATCGTGAATCGAAATGTTTTCCAGGCGCCCATCGCGATAGCGGATTTCCACTCGCTCTGGCCGGTGAATCGTATCGATTACAATCGTTCCGTCTTCACCCTGGATTTCAGCCGGGGCATAGGAAGTTGAAATTTTAGAATGCATGAGAACAGCTTCAAACCCGTCGTAAGACAGAATAACGGTTCCCTCACCATCCACTCCGGAAGATAAAGCGTATCCGTTCGCTTTCACATCCTGCGGTTCACCGAACAGCACGACAGCAGGATAAATACAATAGACTCCGATATCCATTAATGACCCATTGGAAAGCTCAGGCTGAAACGCATTCAAGACGGTACCGTTTCTAAACGCGTCATATCGTGAGGAATACTGGCAGTAGCTCGCGGTAAATCTGCGAACATTGCCGATTTTATGTATGTGGTTTTTCAGCTCTTTAAAATTCGGCAGGAAAGTGGTCTTCATCGCTTCCATGAGGACAACGCCGTTTGCCTTAGCCGCTGAAATCATCTCTTCCGTTTCTTTTGTATTTGAGGCAAACGGCTTTTCGCAAAGCACATGCTTGCCATGGTTCATAAAGAGAACGGCTTGTTCCTTGTGAAAGGCATTTGGACTGGCTATGTATACGGCATCAAAGCAATCGCTTGCCGCCATTTCCTGAAGGTCTGAGAAGGTATGCTCAGCGTTATGTTTAGCAGCAAACTCGGCAGCGCGTTCAGCCGATCTAGAATAAACAGCAGTCAGCTGAAAATCTGTTATTTCTGCTGCTGACTCAAGAAAGCGGTCTGTAATCCAATTGGTTCCTATTATTGCAAAACGTATCACTCTTATCGCTCCTTTTGCATGATATAGCTAAATTATAGCTTAAAAATGAGAAAAGCACATGATAGATCTAATCACATGTTTAAAGAAAGTTTTTCCAGAGATTAACGGTTATTATTTTTCATTATAGGAACGATAGTGTACAATTTAATTAAACTATATATGACGGAGGAACGATAGTGGAAATGTTGCAAACATGGAGCGGCAGATTCAAGCGATTCTTCTTGGACAATAAGTTTGTTTTATTTTTGCTTGTGCTGCTGCTGATTGGTTTAAATATTCTCGTTTTTACAAAAACATCATTTATTTTCACCCCGATTATTGTTCTTCTCAAAACGATTTCACTGCCGATTATTTTAACAGGCATTGTTTTTTACCTGTTAAACCCAGTCGTCGATTTTCTTGAGAGAAGAAGAATTAGAAGAATCTATTCTATTCTGCTGTTATATCTATTGATCATCGGGCTGATCACAATCACGATCGTGTCCATCATTCCTTTTTTAAAAGAACAAATTATAAGTTTGATTGACAACATCCCGAGATATGTGGATGTCGTAGAAGATCAGACGAAACAGCTGATTGGCAGTAACTTCGTCAATCAGGCCCAGCAAACAATGAACATCAATATATCTGATCTTGCAACAAAGGTTTCAGATCAGGCAGCGACGATTGTGAACAGCACATTTACCGGCGTTGGGAATTTTATCGGGGCTCTGACTGAGATTATCATTTCGATCATCACGGTTCCGTTTATTCTTTTCTATTTATTAAAAGATGGAAAGAAATTGCCGGTCTACATAATAAAGTTTGTGCCGACTCGATTGAAAGATCAGACATACACAGTCTTAAGCGAAATGAATCATCGGTTAAGCTCTTATATTAGAGGCCAGATCATTGTCAGCTTCTGTATCGGCTTTTTGCTGTTTATCGGTTATTTGATTATCGGGCTGGATTATGCTTCATTGCTTGCCGTCGTTGCGGCTTGTACAAGCATCGTTCCGTATTTAGGACCGACGATTGCCATTACGCCAGCGATTATCATCGCCTTAGTGACATCACCGCTCATGCTGCTCAAGCTGGTGATCGTTTGGACGATAGTTCAGCTAATTGAAGGGAAGCTGATCTCGCCGCAAATTATGGGAAAAAACCTTCATATCCACCCAATTACGATTATTTTTCTGCTGTTAACAGCCGGCAAGCTGTTTGGTGTTGTTGGAATCATTCTAGCAATTCCGGGCTATGCAGTTGCCAAAGTCATTACGACACATTTATTTGACTGGTTTAAAATGCGGTCACATTTATACGACGAAGAAAAAAAAGAAAATACGTCAGGTCATAAAGTGTGATTTTCGTTTATAGTTATATAAGACGGGCTTTCCATTTATGGAAAGCTCCCGTTGTGTAAAAAAATAAATGTCTAATGGGGAGAATCAAAATCATGACTCTATGGGAATTGTTTGTAGCTGCCATTTTAGGAATCGTAGAAGGATTAACAGAGTACGCGCCGGTTTCTTCGACAGGACATATGATCATAGTAGACGATATCTGGCTTAAATCAAGCAATTTAATGTCAGAAGAAGCTGCGAACTCATTCAAAGTGGTTATTCAGCTAGGCTCCATTTTAGCAATCGTATTCGTGTTTAAAGATCGGATTTTGAATTTGCTTGGCTTGAAAAAGAATATTACAAGCGACCAAAAGCAGGGACATAAATTAAGCATTGCCCAAATTGCCGTCGGGCTTGTGCCTGCAGCCGTTCTAGGCTTTTTGTTTGAGGATTACATTGATGAATATTTATTTTCCGTTAAAACTGTGGCCATCGGTTTAATCGCCGGGGCAGTCCTGATGCTATTTGCTGATTGGGTAAATAAACGAAAAGCAGCGACAGACACCCTCGACCGCATTTCCTATAAGCAGGCGATAGGGGTTGGCTTATTCCAATGTCTTGCCCTTTGGCCTGGTTTCTCGCGTTCCGGTTCAACCATTTCCGGAGGCGTTATTCTTGGTTTGAATCATCGCGCAGCAGCTGACTTTACGTTTATAATGGCAATGCCGATTATGATGGGAGCAAGCTTTCTAAGCCTTGTGAAGCATTGGGACAGCCTGAGCTCAGACCTGATGCCGTTTTTCATCGTCGGCTTTATCTTTGCCTTTGTTGTCGCGCTGTTTGTCGTCCGTTTCTTCCTAAAACTGATTAACAAAATCAAACTTGTCCCATTTGCAATCTATCGAATCATCCTCGGTGTGATTTTACTTTTAATCATGATGTAAGTTAAAATAAGGCTCTTTCCGGAGCCTTATTTTTTCTGTCAATTTAAGAGGAAACAGCTTGTTTTTCAAAAAAAAATCATCTATAATAAATTTGACGTTACATACGGGGCCATAGCTCAGCTGGGAGAGCGCTACGCTGGCAGCGTAGAGGTCAGGGGTTCGAGCCCCCTTGGCTCCATACCTTTAAACCCTTATTTTATGAGGGTTTTTTTGTTTGTTAGGAACAGAGCCAATTACCCAAAAAAGCAATTGGGGACAAATTGGGGACGAAAATTTTATTTTGGGGTCATTTAGTTGCTTTTCACCTTCAAATTAGGGTTAAATTGATCAAAATATTGAGCTGTCTCATTTTCAAGTTTTTCGGTAACGTGGCCATAAATATCAGATGTTATTCGTCTGCTGGCGTGACCGGCACGTTTTTGAATTGCACTCATATTTTCGCCGGCTTCTATAAGGAGAGCCACCATCGTATGCCGCAGATCATGCAGCCTAGTATCTTTCAGTCCATACTTCTTTTTTATTTTAGCCCATTTTGCAGTTGGGGTGGTGTAGTAATAGGGCTTTCCTGTGCCACTGTGAAAAATGTATTGATTGTCTCCACCTTCCCAGGCATCACCGAGCATAAGTTTTTCTTTCTTCCACATGCGATAATACTTTGCTAAATCCTCCATATAGAAATCTGGCATTTTAACAAAACGTTTGGAACTGCGAGATTTAGGTGCTTTTACAAGCGGCTGCCCGTTGACTGTTTTAGAAATTGAGCGATTTACATAGAAGCCGCCTCTGTCCCAATCCACATCCAAGTGCCATTGAAAGGCAAGTCCTTCGCCACGCCGCAAACCGCCAATCATTGCACCCAAAAAGTACAAACGCCATTTAATATCAATCTCATATAAAACTCGAATACATTCTTCAGCTTCACCAGTCTGAAAATACTGCATTTCTTTTGGTTCCACATGTGGCTGACTCAACCCCTCCATAGGGTTGTCTTTAATGAGTTTCCATTCTTCTTTAGCTGTCTTGAACATTGCCTGTAGCGTTTGAAATACATCAAGAATTGTTCTATCATCGAGCCCACCAGGTTTCCCATCTTTTCGAGCCCCATCTTTAGATAAATCATCTATAAAATCAACAACGTGAAGTGTTTTTATTTTGTCTATTTGTTTATGCCCAAATGCAGGGAGGATGTGGTTGTGTAAGTGACCTGAGTGTTTCTCGGATGCTTTATAAGAGTAAGGTTTTCCACTTTTATTAAAGAGTTTCTTTTCAACCCATTTCTCCGCAAATGATTCGAAAGTTGCTTTTTCAGGAGCAATATACTCGGCGGCCTCTACTTCAATTCTGAAACGGTGCAGCTGATCTTCGAGATACTCCTGTAGTTTCCGTTTAGACTTTAATATTTTGGGATCTTCGATACGAATCAATTTCTTTTTTCTATCTCTTTTACCGTTTGCGTCATAACCATTTTCGACTATTAATCTAAAAGATTTTTCACTGCGTCTTTCAATACTAGCCATGTGACTACCTCCTTGTTCTATTAATTTAGTTGATAGAGCTTTTGATGCCAGAGAATAGAAAACTGTTTTTTTTACATTTCAAGCCGTTTAGCTGCGAAAGGGTATGTGACGTTAAATGTATCCCCAATTAACTTTATAGCCTCTGATTGCATGCGCGGCAACGAAATCTTTTCGAGCATGAATGTTGGTACACAAAAGTGATACATGAAACTATTGGCTTGATATTCTTGAAGCTCTCTAAACATTCTATTCATATTAAATTGGTTTCCGGCATGCTTCAGCACGTGGGCGAGTTCGTGAACGAAATCTTGCCATTGCTCTTGTGGAGAAGCCCGAATATCCAAAACCATGCTGTAAAGACCATTTATACAAAACATGCTACTATTGGTTTTTTCGTAGTGTATCCATATCTTAAAAGCAGCTGCAATGCGCTCCATATCTATGTCCTCAGGAGTAAGCATATTTAATTTTGTATAAATCTTTTTCACTTCTTCTTCTAGATGTGATAACTGGATTGCCATAATAAACACCGTCATACGGGAATATATGTTCTGTTTTTAGTGTGAAAGAAAAGCCCTTTGAAGGGCTCTTCGTTACGCTGCTGTTGTCTGTGATTTGTCTTTTCTAACGAGTCCCATGATACCAGGGATAATAAGAAGTACAGCAGGCAGTAAGTAGAATAAAGAAATACAAATCAGGCCACCGACACCGGAAATGATGAGTAAAATTCCGCCTAATTTTGCTTTCTTTCTAACAATTACAGAAGCAACAATACCAAGGATGGAGAGAAAGATAGCGCCCCAACCTAAACCGATAATATCACTTGTGCCAGATGAGTTAAAAGAGGCGTCAAGACCACCAACGATTAACGCCAAAAAGGCTCCAATAAAACCAAAAATTCCACCAATCAGACCTAAAACAAATTCAGTTGTTCTTTTCATTTCAAAATCTCCTTACTTAACTGGTACTGTGATTGATACTGCTTTGTTATTCATGAAGTCATCAGTTGTAACATCACCGAAGTTCAATTTGATTTCTTTAACGCTATCAACATCAATTTCTTTTCCATCAGGAGCTGAAAACTCAAGAACTCCTTCTTGTTTAACGCCACCTTGAACTTCTCCGCCAACTTCTCCATCAGTTAAGAACATATTTGCAGATAATTGCATGCTACCGATAACTGCATTTCCTTGGTCTGGATAAAAATTTAGAACCTTATCAGTAGTATTTTCAATGTTTATTCCAACGTTTATCTTGTCTTTCATGATCTTTACATCGCCCAAGTTAACTTTCATTCCCAGAGCTTCAGCAGATTGTTTGCTCGCATCGACTTTTTTAGAGCCATCGTCTTTAGTCTCTTCAGTTTTTTTGTCTTTTGAATCACTGCTCCCTGTAGAGACATCATCCGTAGAGCTACATGCTGCCAATGCTAATGCTAGTCCAAAAGACATGAATAATAAGAACCGCTTTTTCAACTTAATTCCCCCAGTTCATAAATTAGAATACCTATTAATAATTGACCAAATTCAGCAAAATATCAAGAGTATTTTTCCAAAAATGTTAATATATTTATAAAATTAACGGGGGTAAGATGGTGAATTCACTTAACGGATCACCTCAAAATTTGCGGTTGAAAGAGAATATAACCTCAAAGATCACCTCAATTTTTGAGGTTGAAATCCTTTCAACTGAATAGTTTACCTCAAATTTTAAGGCGAAGTGTTCAGCATTAATTAAACTAAACAAAACAATAATAATAAATAAAGATTAATGTGTTTGTTATGTAATTATTTTTTGCTTCTGTTTACTCATCAGGCGAATTTGGAAATTTACGTCCTTTTGCTTTTTCTTTCTCTTTTAGGTAGTTGATAAAATCAATAGTTTGTCTACGAGCTTCCTCAGAAAAGTCCGCTGCTTCTTTAAAGGCATTTGCAGATCCGGATCATTAATGAGGTCTGGAGAAACCGGAGTGTTAACGGTCATTGAATCATTATCCGTTCTTCCAAGTAAATAATATGCTGTAGTTTGTAAAGCGTCTGCTAAATCACTAAGCATTTCATTAGAAGGAGTGCTGTATCCAGTCTCATAGTTTGAGATTGTAGTTTTCTTTGTGCGCGACAATGGGTATCTGATTCGCAAAAAAGGTGAGTCATTTAATCTCCCAACTCAACGCAGTATGGATATGGGACTGTTTGAAATCAAGAAAAGAACTGTAAGTAATCTTGACGGTTCTATCAGGACCACACGCACACCAAAGGTAACCGGTAAAGGTCAGATTTATTTCTAAATAAATTAATGTCATCTCAATCGGCTTAATCGCCTTCACTCCACAACTTTGAGGAGTGAGGCGCTAATCTCCACAACCTTGCGGAGATTGGCATAGCGGCAATGGGACAACCCCATCCCTTCATTAATTAAATTTTACCAATAAATAACTTATATATCAGGAGGCAAACATATGGAGAACAACCCATACAATTTGCGGAATTTGCCGCAGATCATGCGCAAAGCCCGCAAGTCAGCAGGTCTTGCACAATATCAAATCGGAATTCTAATCGGTGGAAAAGATCAGCGTTATGTCTCAGATGTTGAAAACGGTTTTAGCAGACTAACACCTGAGTTGTGCATTAAGTGGTTTGAAGCCTGCGAAGCCTACGAACACATTGATCTCGTACATTACTTGTTTAAGCTACATCCGACAGCTGGGATGACGTCAAGGCGCCATTGAAAAAGAACTGAAGGCGCTGGGTGGAAAGGCTTCTAGTTCTTCCGGAAGCTCTTCAGGATTACAACTTACACAGTCAAAAAAGGTGATACTCTTTCCGCCATTGCAAAAGAGCATGGGGTGAGTGTTTCAAATCTTCAGAGCTGGAATAACATTAAAGATCCGAATAAAATTACAGTTGGACAAAAGTTGAAACTAAAAGGATCCAGTTCATCCAGCAGCGCTAAAACAAGCGGCAAAAAGACATCATGCCCGCTTCCTTCCGGAATTATTAAAGGACAAGTCCGATGACGAAAGGAACAAATGTCAGACAAGTTCAAAATGCTCTTGCTGCTCTTTATTTTTATCCGGATAAAGGGGCGAAAAATAACGGCATTGATGGCGTTTATGGGCCGAAAACAGCAAATGCAGTCAAACGATTCCAGTCAGTAAGTGGTCTGACTGATGATGGCGTTTATGGACCTAAGACAAAAGCGAAAATTGAAGAGAAATTGAAATGAAAAAGGCCCTGCCTCTTGGGACTGACCCCCGTTTTTGAGACAGGGATCAAAACACCTTTTAAACAGCCAATTGTCGATAGTTTATCGGTGATTGGTTGTTTAGTTTCGTTTGAATACGAATATTGTTATAATAATAAATGTATTCTGTGACAGTGCGTTCTACGATGGTGGTCGTGGTTCGATCAATGCTGTTAAGATAGAACGTTTCAGACTTTAGTGAGGAATGAAACGATTCGATGGAGGCATTATCAGCGGGCGTCCCT
>NZ_JAUMKF010000028.1:0-36176 GCF_030519405.1 Bacillus sp. C28GYM-DRY-1 | reverse complement strand
CAACAGGCTGTTCAAATCGATGTGTTTCCCCAGCCTTATGCCATCTAACCCATGTCTGAACTTGTGTCTTATTCTTAATATTCAATTTCTGCATGATCTCTTTCATAGGCACGCCTGCCAATCTCATTTCTACAGCCTTCTGTTTCACTTCAACCGGATAACTCACTCTTGTCCCCATAGAAAAAACACCTCCAAGTCTAATTTCGGATAACAATCATCCGTTTTCAAACTTGAAGGTGTTTTTTATTTGTCTCATCTTATGGGGTCAGTCCCGTCAGTCCCTTTAGGCAGATGTTTTTTTTTGCATGTGGGTAAACCCACGCATTCGTATGGGTGCAGCCTGAAGGGCGCTCCCGGTTAATCCTTATCGATCATAGCTAAAATTGATTCCAGCCAAGAAACATAATTTTTCTCTCTCTCCAGCGCTTTCGTCAGCACAAGATAGTGGCCGAAGTCTGGTGAAGAAAACGACATCGGCTCCGCTGAAGCCATAAGCTTTTCATAGTTTCCCTGCAGATCAGACAGCTTGGCCTTGCGTTTCAGCAGTTGGTCTGTGAACAAATCAGAAGCTTCCTGCCGCGATAGAGATGAGATGAAATATGCCTTCAGCATAAATTCATCCTTCACCGTCTCCGGTATCGGCTGGTGGCGGATCAGCCAGTCATGCAGCTCCTGCTTTCCGCTGTCTGTCAGGGTGTACATCTTTTTCTCCAGCTTTGTGCCTTGAATTGTTGTCCGGAACGTAATAAACCCTTCATCCGTCAGCTTTTTGAGCTCAGGATAGATTTGGCTGTGCTTGGCGCTCCAAAATTGGCCGAGCTCCTCTTTAAAATAACTTGTAATATCATATCCGCTCAATTCGCCTTTTCGCAAAAGCCCTAATATGGCATATTTTAATACTCTCATGCTATCCTCCGTGTCTATAGCTGTTTCGCAACAAAATGAGCAAGTGCTCATCATGATCCTAACTGCCTATTCCCCTTATTATAGAAAAGGGAGGAAGGGAACACAACCCGGTCTGGTTGTTACTTAAATACAAATTCATCGACCATATAAAAAATGATATGTTCAAAATTAAATGAAGGAATTTAGAACTTCCCTTCCTGATTCTATGAGTAGCACAAATATAACTTAAAAATGGTATTGCATTGTCTCAGTATTCAATTTCATTAGGTGTATTGCAACCCTACTGTTACATATTAAATATTTTTTCTATTCATAGGAGGCACAGTTTTCTCTTTTCTGGCTATGAGCATGATGGTAATATCATAATTCTCTTTCTAAGGACAGGCTCCAGCGCTTCTAGGGGGAAGTAAACTACTCATTTTATCAGACAATCAAAAAGCTGATCCATATGAAATGATTAGTTGCTTTAATAATGCACATATAGTTATGGTTCCTTCAATGTATCGGGAATTGTTAAATTATGCTAAAAGCAATGGAGTACTAGATAAATTACATTCCTTAAAGTCCATTTCTTTAGCGGGCGAAGCACTAACACTGGATATCGTTTCTGAATTTTTTTGAAACCTCAAAAGAAATTGAAAACAAACCTATCATTCAGAATTGTTATGGTCCGACTGAAGCAACAGTATGTAGTACCTCATAATATCTATTTGTTTAACAAATCGATAAGAGAAAACATCTTATTATTTGAGGATTTTAATGATGAAGAAATAAACCAGGCACTTGCAATTAGTGGTGTCAATGAATTCATAAAAGACCTGAAAGGTCTAGATAACAATGTAGGGGAAAGCGGAGGAAACTTATCAGGTGGGCAGAAACAGAGAATCGCTGTGGCTAGAGGTTTAATAAGAAATAAACCAATTCTTGTTATTGATGAAGGAACTTCTGCTCTAGACTTAAAAACAAGTTATTCACTTGAAGATAAGCTCCTCAACTTCAATGATTAAACCATTATTGCCATCACTCACAAACTAAATCCTGAGCTTTTACGCAGGTATGATGAGGTTATTTATATGGAAGGTGGAAAAATTGTTGAAAAAGGATCCTTGGATGAATTAGTCCAAAATGAAGGTGCTTTTTATAGATTTTACTCATTAAGAGAGGTCATTTAGTCGTTGAATGACCCTCTTAGGAGGTACTTTATCTAATGGACATATTCCTGATTAATAGAAAGTCCCTTCTCCCTAAGTGAATATTATTATATTAGCGTTTGTTCAGAACAGGTAAAAAACAAGAAAATCATTTTTATTAAAGAGTAGGTATTGGTTTGCGGTCCCAAATCTGCCCAAGCCTAATTATTTTTATGACTATCGTTCGCTTTTCCGCTTCCATATTTTTAAATTAAAGTACTTTATTTAAATTAATGTGATTAATTTAAAATAATAAATCATAGAAAAGAGAGTGGTCGTATGTTAAATGTAAAGAATAACCTTGTTAGCTTAAAACAAATCACAGAAAAACTTGAATCTGTTACAAAAGAAGAAATAAAAATTGTTTTAGATTACATTTTTGCTCGAAGCCTCATCCGGAGAAGGGAGCTAAAGGAGCGATTTGTCCTTTCCTTCCTTTTGCCATCGAAGAAGATACTATATATTGTTCCTTTATAGAAGAATATGTTGAGGACGATCAACAAATGAGAGACATCATTAAGGAAAGTGTAGTTCAATTTAAAGAGTTGAAAATGAAGTCAGAGAAGCCTGAAAAATATAAAACCCTTTTAATTGTGTTTTTAGCTAATAAGTCACTCGATAATATACTTGCTACTATCCATCAGGAATTTAAGCGGCTACTTGTATATGATGGGATGATGATAGGAGACTTTTATTCCACTAACAGTAAGCCAGGACTATATAGTAGCAAATTTAAACCTTTAGTTTGCGAAGTTCCTATGATGGCAATAAGAAATCTGATAAAAGAGGACTTTCCTTTTTTAACAAGTGAACATGACCGATGTGAGGATAAAATAGAATTTCTAAAAGGTTATAAGCATTCAATGGGAAATGAATTAAATGAACGTGAGTTAACACGAGTGAAGAAAGCGATTTCCGATTTGTCCTAACTAATTATTTATAACGAGGAGGGGATAAGGGTCTATCTAGCTATTTAGATAGCTCTTTCTTCTTTCCTAAACATTCAGCTATTTAGATAGCTCTTTCTTCTTTCCTAAACATTCAGCTATTTAGATAGCTCTTTCTTCTTTCCTAAACATTCAGATTAACACTATTACCTTGCAAAATAAATCTTAAGAAAAAAGTAATAATTGCTTAAGGGAAAAGAGAAGTTTGCTTTATATAATAAAAATATAAATGGAAAGGGGAAAGAGAATGACGTACATCTTAAAAACTAACCAACTTACTAAGTCATTTAAAGGAAAAAATGTTGTTTCTGAAGTTAATATGCACGTTAAAAAAGGAGAAATTTATGGGTTTTTAGGTCCGAATGGTGCAGGTAAAACCACTATCATGAAAATGATTACAAATTTGATTAAACCTACAAGTGGGGATATTGAAATTTTCGGTGAGAAATTAACAGATACATCATTTGAAGTTCTAAAGCGAATGGGCACCATTATTGAATATCCAATTTTCTATGACAATCTCACTGCTAAAGAAAATCTATATTTTCATTGTGAATATATGGGGTATTACGATAAAAAGTCTGTTGATCATGCTATTGAGCTCGTAAAGTTACATAATATTGAAAATAAAAAAGTGAAAGAGTTTTCGCTAGGAATGAAACAAAGGTTAGGGATAGCTCGAGCCATTTCTACTAGACCAGAACTTTTGGTTTTAGATGAGCCAATCAACGGTCTAGATCCTATAGGTATAAAAGAATTAAGGGACCTCTTTAAGTTACTCTGCAGAGAGTATGGAATAACATTGTTAGTCTCTAGTCATATTTTAGCCGAAATGGAACAGATGTCGGATACTGTTGGCATTATTCAGAATGGTAAGTTAATAAAAGAAGTATCAATGAAGAGTATTAATGGAAAGCAAGCAGAGTATATAGAGGTGAAAGTCCAAAATATAAAAAAAGCGTTATATATTTTAGAGCAAAATCTAGGGATAAGAAATTTTAAAATTATTGATAAACAGGTAATTCGAATCTACGAAACAGCTGTTACACAACAAAAAATATCTAAAGCATTCATTATGAATGATGTTGGTATAGACAATATAAATAAAAAACATAGTTCATTAGAAGAGTACTTCTTAAGCTCAATGAATGGTGAGGGGACACACACTTAATTAGATAATTACAATTTTGCCTCAAATATCGGAAATATAAAAGCCTAGACACATCGTATTAAATTCTTTGATGGAGGTTATTTAAAGTGTTAAAACTTATGAAGTTAGAGTATAGAAAACATCACTTGTCACAGTATTTTAAAGGAGTGGCACTTTGGATATTAATCATCTTTACCTTGGTTGCTCTTATGGGATGGGGGTCTAGAAACGAAATTGAACCAATGTTTCCTGCTTATGCAGATTTTATGTCTCTAACTAATATTTTTATTAGAATTGTATTTATTAGTTTTGCTGCTGTTATTTTATCCCGTTTAGTTATTGATGAATATAAAAATAAAACAATTCAATTGCTATTTACTTACCCTTTACAAAGAAAAAAATTAATGCAAGCTAAACTATCTATTGTTTTTCTATTCTGTTTTATAAGTATTGTTATTGCTACTTTTGTTATTAACTTGTTAATTTTTTCAATCAGTCCACATTTATATTTATTTGAGAAGCCTGTTGATATGAATGAAATTATTTCTACTGTGCCATCGACTCTTATCACTGCTCTTATGATGGCTGGAGTGAGTCTAATTCCATTGTTTTTCGGTATGAGAAGGAAATCTACAGCTGCTACAATCACATGGGCCGTAGTAATTGGAGTCTTTATTAATGCAACAGTTTCCAATGGAGGAGAAACAGTCAGTTTAAGTCAATTCATTATAATTCCAACTATATTTTGTTTATTTGGTCTTTTAGTGGGTTATCTTTCTTATCGTAATGTGGATAAAAAAGATTTATTGTAAATGAAGATAGAGTTGTTTTTACAATAAAATGAGGAGGAATTAAAAAATGAAAAAGATTTTAATAGCGTCTATAGCGTTAGTAGTGATTGGTGGAATTGCTTTTACTACTTATAAGATAGATGCAAAAAGCTTTAAAAAAAATAAGTCTTATAACGTAGAAAATATTGCAAATTTAAAAGTATATACTGACTCATGGGATTTGAGGTTTAAAAAGAGTAATTCAAATGAGGTAACAATTTCAGCAGAGGGAAAACAAGAAGATAAAGCACCAGTTACATTTCATAAAGATGGAGAAAATTTAGTTATTGAACAAAAGGCACAAAAAAGTAGTGGCTTTCTTGGAGGATTTACTTTTGGGAAGCGGGGCGGGACAATTTATATTAATGTTCCTGAAACAGGCATAAACAATGTCGAAGTAGCTAATAAAGATGGGAATATACAAATGAGCGATATCTCAGTTGATAATATTCTCGTTGATAATAATTCCGGTGATGAAAAAATAAAAGGTGTTTCAGCTAATACTGGAAAGTTTTCATCTATGGACGGATCATTAAATGCTGAAAATAGTTATTTTGAAGATTTAAATATAACTTCTATAAGCGGCGATAACTATATAAAAGATATAGAAAGTTCCAACGTAAAGGTAACTTCTAAAGATGGAGCGGTTTCGATTAGGGACATAACGGAGGGAGAATCTTTAACTGTAGATACGACCACAGGTGATATTGGTCTTTCTTATAAAAAAGCGCCAACTTCTCTCACAGTATTTGCAAAGAGTAATTCTGATATAAAACTCACTCTAGATGAACTTAGAAAAAGTAATAGTGGTGTAAAGTCAATTAAAGGTGAAATCGGCAGAGGAGCAAATAAGCTAAATCTAACTAGTGAGGATGGCGCTATAAATGTTACAAATTAAATATTAAGAGGTTTCTAAAGAGCCTTCAGAACTTTATACCGACATTAAAATGAATGATTTTTAGTCTCTAGAGGTGCTGTCTTAATATTTCATTTAAGAGCAGCACTTTTAATTTGCAGAAAAATTATATAGCCTATATAGAAAACTATTAAGTGCTTTTTCTCATTATTTAGTCCTTTTTTAGAATTGCTGATTCTATAACTTAAAATTGCATCTATGTAACTTTTAAGTCGTATTAAGAAAGAGAGGAAGAATTAAAATGAAATCTACAGGGATAACTAGAAAAGTAGATCGTTTAGGGAGAATTGTATTACCAAAAGAACTACGTGATGCCAAAGGTATCGAAGTGAATACATTAATGGAAATATTAATAAATGGAAATGAAATTGTTTTAAAAAAATATGTATAGTTACTGGTAAGGATTTAGTGCGTAATTTCCGTCTTAGTTCTGAGTATGTACGGGTAGTATTAAAAAAATAGGAATACCTTTTTCCGAGGCCGAGGAACGTAATTACTTATATACAAACATTAAAGTCTTTTTTAGATAAAGAGGAGAGCAACACTAGACAATTAATCTTGCTATAGTGAAGAAATGGTTGTCTGATTTACTTGTTTTACATACACCTAATAAAATTTTATTACTATTGGATGGAAAATTATTATAATATTGAATTACTTGTCTTAAGATTGATGTTAGAGAACCATAAATATCATTTCCATATTAAAGTCTTAAGGAGTGGTAAGCTGTGAGTCACAGAATATTAATCATAGAAGATGATCAGTATATAAGCGATATGGTAAATGTAAGTTTAGTAAAAGAAGGATTTGAAGTTACAGCGGCTGTTGATGGTGAAGAAGCATTAGAGATATTGAAGACACAAACGTTTGACGTAATATTATTGGATCTTATGCTACCGAAGATAGATGGTATGGAATGTCTGAGAATAATTCGGTCTATAAGCATGGTTCCAGTTCTTATTATGTCTGCAAAAGATGAAGATGTAGATAAAGCACTTGGTCTCGGTCTTGGAGCTGATGATTATATTTCCAAACCTTTTTCTATGCTGGAGGTATTAGCTAGAATTAAGGCAACCATTAGGAGAGAGAGACATTATATGAGTTCCCAAGTACCTAGGGAAGATAAGGGAAGAAAAAACAAAGTTGTGAAAATAGGTGATTTGAGTATTGATATCGATGGCTTTTCTGTGAAAAAACTTGATAAAAAGATTAATCTTACAGCAAAAGAATTTAATATTTTAAAGCTATTTATTTCTCATCCTTCGCAAGTATATACTAAGTCTCAACTTTATAAAGCTGTATGGCAAGATGACTATTACGGAGATGAAAATGTAATTAATGTTCATATTAGACGACTTAGAGAGAAAATTGAAGACGATCCATCCCATCCAACGTACATAAAGACTTTGTGGGGGATAGGTTATAAACTAGGAGATTTATAAAATGTTGTATCTAGTGGCCATCTTATTAATATGCTCTTTGGTTTTGAATATTATCCTATTCCGAAGCCGATTACAACAAAGGACTGAGGTTAAATACATACGTAATAAACTCAAAAAAGTTATTAATGAAGAAACAGGCGAAAGATTATTGCTTTACACAGACGATAAATATATTAAATCAATGCTCATACAAATAAATCGGCTTTTAGACCATAATCAAAAGATCATAGGAAATTATAATAGCATAGAACTATCTATGAGAAAAATGCTATCAAATATTTCACACGATTTAAAGACGCCTCTAACCGTTATTCTGGGTTATATTGAGATGATAAATAATGATAAAAATCTAACAACAGAAAGGATTTTAGGTTTATTAAAAACAGTTAATGTTAAAACTGTAGAGGTATTAGAATTAGTAAACCGCTTCTTTGAACTTGTAAAATTGGAGTCAGGAGATAAAAAATTAAGTGTTTCAAGAATAGATATATGCGAAGTGAGTCGGAAAATAATATTAGACTACTACGAAATTTTAATTAATAAAGATTTTGAAGTCGTTATTGATTTACCAGAAGATCCTGTCTTTGTTAGAGGTGATGAAGATGCCGTTGAGAGGGTTCTACATAATTTAATTTCAAATGCCATTCGATATGGTTCTGACGGTAAGGCGATAGGTCTAAAGATTAGAATAGCTGAGAATGATGTCGACATAGAAGTGTCGGATAAAGGAAAAGGGATAAATGAATTGCATAAAGACCGGGTCTTTGAGCGAATGTATACATTGGAGGACTCAAGAAATACCCATTATCAAGGAAGTGGATTGGGTCTAACGATTACTAAGAGATTAGTAGAGCAAATGGGAGGAAGTATATCTTTAGATAGTATCCCTTTTCAAAAAACAGCTTTTACTGTTCGTTTAAAACGGATTAGATACTGATAATGTAACAAACTATCAAATATAATTTGTTTTAAGTGCAAAATATTAGAAGAATCCGCCTGCAAAACTCCAACCATTGTAAGTTCTCAATCTAGACTAGGAAATGTACACCAAAAAGTCTGAGGTTTTTATGGACTTAGTCAATCATACATACTCTCATTTATGACATCAGGCACTTTTTCAAATAAAGCAGACATGTTAAGGTACAACCATCGATTTCTAAAAAATTGAAATAAAAGGAGCGCTGTTTATGCAAATTAAAGAAATTTTTATGATCCGCTGCATTTCGTGCTTAAGTGTCGTTTTGCTCCATATCATTTCAATGGTCCTGATGCTTCAGGCAGAAGCTCTCGCAAATATTACCCACACTGTAGATTCATTTCGCACACTCCTGATGTTTAGCACGCCAGCTTTCATTTTCATCTCTGAATTTTTGCTGGCCCGTTCTTATCCTGACGGGGTGCCGGACGGTTTTTTAAAGAAGCGGGGGAAAGTGATTTTCGTTCCTTTTTTATTTATCGCGGCTATTGATGCCCTGTTGATGACAAGTGCGATGGGGGGAGAGGTTACCTTTCTCGCGATAGTGCAAAAATATCTGGCGAACGTATTGTTAGGAAATTTTATCGGATACTTCATTCTTGTCATCTTTCAATTTTACATGTTGCACATGATGTTTCACGAGTATTTGAAAAAAGCATCGCCGAAATGGGTGCTGTCCATCTCATTTGTGGTAACAGCCGTTTATTTAAGTTATTTCTCAGCGGTCAGCCCGGCTCCTGCTTCTGAAGAAGTCGGGTCGTTTCCGTTCTTCTGGGTTCCGTTCGCAGGCTGGCTCTTCTACTTTTGTCTTGCCTACTATTGTGGAAAAGAGTACAAGCGCTTTTTAGCGCTGCTGAACCAATACCGCTGGTTGGTATACGGCGCCGCAATTGCTTCTGGAGCGCTGGTTGTCACTGTTTCTTATGTAGGCGAAATCGGCATGATCAGCTCAAAACGGCCTGATATCATGCTGTATTCGATAAGCATGATTTTCCTGTGCTTTCACTTGTTTTCTAAAATAAAGCATGTGCCGAAAATCATGATGTTTATCAGCAACTATTCCTTTTCGATTTATCTGCTCCATGCTTATTTTATGATCATTGGCTATGTGTTGCTGTTGAATATGCCGGACATTCCCGCTGTGCCGGCCGTTTTCTTGATGTTTGCCGTCTGCACAGCGGGCCCGATCCTGACCTCATGGGCACTGAATAAATTCAAATACGGTTATTTATTTGTGGGGAAGATCTATCAGCCAAAACAGAAGAAAGTAACAGTAGAAGTGCGTGATCACGCAGGGTGAAAACAAGCGGCAGGAGCCTCTCTCCTGCCGTTGTTGTATGTTTTTTTACTGTAGAACACCATATTTTTTCTTGTAAAATAAAGGAGAAGATTGAAAAGAAGGGAGAGCATACATGACAAAAGCCAATCTAAGCTACCCAATAGGAGAATACAAGCCGAGGAAATCCGTATCGAAGGAGCAAAAAGAGGAATGGATTCAAGCCCTTGAAGAAGTGCCGGACAAACTGAAGAAAGCCGTTGAAAGCATGACAGCCAGCCAGCTTGACACATCTTACCGAGACGGCGGATGGACCGTCCGGCAAGTTGTTCACCATCTGGCTGACAGTCATATGAACAGCTATATACGTTTTAAATTGAGCTTGACGGAAGAGACACCGGCCATCCGTCCATATAATGAAAAAGCGTGGTCTGAGCTAAAGGACTCGAAAACAGCAGATCCGAGCGGTTCACTCGCGCTTTTACAGGCGCTTCACGGACGATGGACGGCTCTTCTCCGCAGTCTAACGAAGCAGCAATTTCAGCGCGGGTTTTACCATCCCGATACAAAGGAGATCATGACGCTAGAAAACGCGCTAGGGCTGTATGTCTGGCACTCACATCACCATATCGCTCATATTACGGAACTTTCCAAACGGCTGGGGTGGTCTTAACGCTTTTGCCGGCGGAAAGCAGGAAGAGTGATAGCAGCAATCACCAGCAGTGAAATCACAGCAGCTGCTGCATATAAATGATCATAGCCGCTGGCGACACTCGCATGAATAGCATCGCTTATCGCGGTTTTGACTTCAGGCACGGGAATGCGTTCGATTTGTTCTTGCAAAGAAGAAATATTAGAGCTGTCGATCTCCGGAATCATCTCCATCGCCTTTCCTGAATGTCCGCTGACCGATAAGCGGTTGCTGATCTCATCACCTATTTGATTAAACCCGGCTGTGATAAAGCCTGCATAAAGAGTGGGCGCCAAGGTCAGGCCAATTTGCCTTACCAATGATAGCGTGCCAAGCGCTGTGCCCTTATTCGTTTTCGCTGCCTCTGATACAAGGACGTTCAGCGGCGCGCCTAACAGAAAGCCAAAACCAATCCCAGCTACCACACTTGCGATTACAAACTCCCATTTCTCCGTCACCCAGAGCGGAAATAAAGCAAATCCCGCACATGAAATGATTCCCGAAAGAACAACCGTTTTCACCGGCCCTTTTTTGTCAGTGAGCGCTCCGCCAAGCCAAGCACCGATGCCGGAAGCTAACGCAAGCGGTGTCATCCAATAGCCTGCTTTTGCGGCCGAGACACCCAAATACTGCTCAACATATGACGGGATAAAAATGACCGCCGCCAACAGTCCCCCGGATAACAAACCGATAATAAGCGTGCGCTGAAACATGTGGTTCCTCAGAAGAGAATACGCCAAAATCGGATCTCCCCCGCGCCTTTCAACCCTCTTTTCAAACGAGATAAGCGCTGCAAAACAGAGAATGCCAAATATAATACACCCATAAACCTCCGGATTTCCCAAGCTGTTCAAAAGATTTGCTCCGTCAAGATTCGTCATGCCGTACATCACAGCTAAAATTGACAGGGACAGAAGGAAGATTCCGGCCGTATCGAGTCGCTTAGCCTCAGGCGCTTTTGTTTCCGCAATAAAACATGCACCGAAAACAACCAATAGCAAGGCAATCGGCAAATTAATTAAAAACAGCCAATGCCAAGAACCGGTCCAATCAAGCAGAAAGCTTCCGATATTCGGCCCGAGCACAGCGGCCATCCCGTTCATCGCACCAAGCAGCCCAAGTGCTTTTCCCTGTTTTTCCTTTGGAAGTGTAGCGAGAATGTGAGAGCTGCCGATAATGAAAATCCCGCCGCCACCAAGCGCCTGAATCAGCCGTGAGATTAGAAAGAGCGGGAAGCTTTGGCTCAAAGCAACAAGCAAAGAACCGAGTCCGAACAAGCAGACCTCAATGAGAAAGAGTTTCTTTCTGCCGTAGCGGTCGGAAAGCTTTCCGACGATCGGCACACTGACGCTAAGGCCGAGCGTGTATAGGGTAATGCCCCATGACCCCCAGGAAGGAGAAACGGCAAACGACTCGTTTATCGTTGTTAAAGCAGCAGAAATAATTCCGTTATCCAGCGCAGCCATAAACACACCAATCGTAAACAGGCTGATCGCCCACTTTTGGCTTTTCTGCACTGTCAATGCTTCAGTCATATTCTTCAACTCCTTTTTAATTCACTTTAAATATATTATTCATTTGAAATGAACTAAATGTCAAATAAAAAAAGCCTGACACCTCGCTTTGCGGATGACAGACTTACAGAGTTATTCTTTTTTCGCATTCTCTAATGCTCTTGAAAGGATAGACAGCCCTTCGGATACAGCCTGCTTTTCTTCTGGGGACAGCAGCTCCAATGAACGCTTTAATTTCAAGTGGCCTTTTTCATAAAGCCCCCGAAAAATATTTTTTGCATTCTCCGTCAACTGAACAACGACTGAACGGCGGTCCTCCTCAGAATGTGAGCGTTTGACAAACCCTGATTTCTCAAGGCGGTCAAGCAGTCCTGTTGTATTGGATAAGGAAGCCCCCATTTTTTCTGCAATGTCGCTGACCTTCAGTGTACCATGGTTGTTTAATAGCATGAGCACTTTCATTTGCGGCATGCTCATATCCAGCTTCATCCATTCGGACACATCACCGAGGCCGGCAGAGGTTAGTACTTTCATATAGAGCACCCATATTTCCCGTTCCTCAGATGAAAGAATGTCTTCGTTTAATACCGTTGTATCATGTAGATTGTATTCCATTTCATCACTTCCTCATCATTCACTCCTCTTACATAATACTCGATTTTCACCCCTGATAGAAAGTGAGCGGGAACCGCATGCGGGACTTTGTCCGAAAAATAACGGTAGTGTATAATGAGTTGGAGATTATTGGGGGAGAAGAGCGAACTAGATTATGATTGGAGAGACCATTGCTGATTAAAAAGAATGCTTTATCAATTTTAAAAATCGTTTTTCCTATTGCAGTTTTATTATTTGTTATTTATCAATCGAAAAAAGAACTGACAAATCTGTCATTCAAACGTACGCTCATGGTCATCAACGGACTTGAGCGAACGGACTTATTCATCCTTGTATTGATCGGCTTGCTGGCTGTTGCGGCTATGTCGCTGTATGATTACGTCCTGAAATACTCATTGCGCCTATCGATTACAAACGGAAAGGTATTCAGGGTTTCATGGATCGCTAATTCATTTAATAACGTCCTTGGATTCGGCGGATTAGCCGGAGTCGGGTTAAGAATGATGTTTTATAAAGAGCATACGAAAGACCACAAGGCGCTCGTCAAAGGAATTGCCTGGCTTACTTCATCTATGCTGCTCGGGTTATCAGTTTTCAGCATTTTCGTCGCCGCACGAGTGTTGCCAGTGGATGAAGTCATTAATGAAAAGCCTTGGCTATGGGCGGTCGTTATCGGTTTCGCACTGATTATGCCGGTATCTTTGGCGGTGGCTAAAATAAAAGGCCGCAAAGGCGGAGACGAAGAGAATTCGGACAAAGTGAAAAATCCAATTTTCGCTTATATCGGCGCTTCTGTTGCCGAATGGTTTATGGCTGGAACCGTCATCTATCTGTCATTGTTCGCTATGGGCATTCAGGCTGATATCAGGTATGTGTTCGGAGTGTTCGTCATTGCGTCGATCGGAGGAATGATCAGCCTTGTGCCGGGCGGCTTCGGCTCGTTTGACCTTTTGTTTTTGCTCGGGATGGAGCAGTTTGGCTATCATCAGGAGGCCATTGTTACTTCTATTGTTTTATACAGGCTCGTCTATTCATTTATCCCATTCGTTTTGGGACTGTTCTTTGCTGCCGGCGATCTGACCGAAAATACAATGAAACGACTCGAAACGAACCCGCGTATCGCACCTGCAATTGAGACGACAAACGTTTTGCTTGTCGTACAGCGGGCGATATTAGTGAAAATTTTGCAAGGATCACTTTCGCTTATTGTTTTCGTTGCAGGCCTGATTGTTCTGGCTTCAGTATCCCTGCCGATTGACAGGCTGACCGTCATACCGCACATTCCGCGCCCGGGTCTTTTGCTGTTCAACGGTCTGTCCTTAAGCTCAGCGCTCATTCTGCTGATTTTGCCGATTGAGCTTTATAAACGGACAAAACGCTCCTATACGATGGCCATTACAGCGCTTGTCGGCGGCTTTGTGTTCAGCTTTTTAAAAGGACTTAACATCAGTGCGATATTCGTACTGCCGATGATTATCGTATTACTCGTGCTTTTGAAAAAACAATTTGTTCGAGAACAGGCATCCTATACGCTGGGACAATTGATTTTCGCTGTGGCGCTGTTTACCGTGGCACTCTTTAACTACAATCTGATCGCGGGCTTTATTTGGGACCGGATGAAAAAGGTGATGCGCCACGAATATTTCGTCCACAGCGATTCTCATATCACGCATGCGACGATCATGGCGATTATCATCGTGCCGCTGTTCTTCTTCATATTTACAATGGTATATCATAAGAAGACAAAACCAATCGGGGAAAAAGCTGATCCCGAACGCCTTGCTTCGTTTTTAAATGAAAAAGGCGGCAACGCGCTGAGCCATCTCGGCTATCTTGGAGATAAGCGGTTTTATTTTTCAAGTGATGGGAATGCACTTCTTCTTTTTGGAAAAATCGCCAGAAGGCTGGTCGTGCTCGGCGATCCGTCAGGGCAAAAAGAATCGTTCCCGCTTGTGCTGGAAGAATTTCTGAATGAAGCGCATCAGAAGGGCTTCAGTGTTTTGTTCTATCAAATTGAACGAGAGGACATGGCGCTGTATCACGATTTTGGCTATAACTTCTTTAAGCTGGGTGAGGAAGCCTATGTGGATTTAAACACATTTACCCTGACAGGGAAGAAAAAAGCCGGCCTTCGGGCAATCAATAACCGATTTGAGCGGGAGGAATATAGCTTCCATGTGGGCCATCCCCCATTTTCTAATGTGTTTTTGGAGGAACTGAAACAAATCTCAGATGAATGGCTCGGCTCGAAAAAGGAGAAGGGGTTCTCACTCGGATTTTTTGATCCTTCATATTTACAGAAAGCGCCGATCGCCTACATGAAAAATGCAGAAGGAGAAATCGTTGCATTTGCTAATGTCATGCCGATGTATCAGGAAGGAGAAATATCGGTCGATCTGATGCGCTACCGCGACGACGCCCCGAATGGCATTATGGACGCATTATTCATCCGCATGTTTTTATGGGCGAAGGAGGAAGGCTGCACGTCGTTTAACATGGGGATGGCGCCATTGGCCAATGTCGGCACCGCCTTTACATCCTTCTGGTCAGAACGATTTGCCGCTGTCATCTTTAATAATGTCAGATACATGTACAGCTTTAGCGGGCTCAGGGCCTTTAAAGAAAAATACAAACCGGAATGGCGCGGAAAATACTTGGCGTACCGGAAAAACAGATCTCTTTCCGTCACCATGTTCCTCGTCACACGGCTGATCGGCAAAAGCAAAAAAGACTCCGTCTAACCAGACAGAGTCCTAGCGTGTCGACAAACCCTCGCACTCGTTGTCTAGGCTGCGCTTCGGTGCTCACGTGTGATGAAAAGAACGGGGGTTAAATGATCAAGCGTCCTGCCTAAACACCGACGTCCAACGATGAAAGCCTGCTCCGATGCTCGTCCATCCTAGACTTCAAAGGTTTTTCTATCACGCTGAAAAGATGACAAAATCCTAAAAGATTAATTGTTTTAGGATTCTATCAAAAACCCATTTTCTTTTGAAAATGGGTTTTCTTAATAATACTGAAAATTCATAATCATTTTTGCTATACTGACAGAGACATTGATAAAGAAAGGGAGGCAGACAAGTGAAAGAAATAGAGTTTTAAAATATGAAGCATTTACAAGCAGTCCCGGCAAAGGAAACCCCGCAGGTGTCGTATTGCATGGAGACAATTATACTGAAGAAGAGATGCAGATCATAGCTAAGCGTGCCGGATATTCAGAAACCTCCTTTATCCGGAAAAGCGAGCCGGCTGATCTCGAACTCCGTTACTTTACCCCTGGACACGAAATGAATTTGTGCGGTCATGCAACAGTTGCTTCTCTTTACTCATTATGTGAAAAAGGGATGCTGGAGAGCGGTAAAACGTACAGCATCCAGACAAAAGCCGGTATCCTGCCTGTGAAGATTTCTGAAAAAGAAGGCCGCATTCATATCACGATTGAACAGGCTTCGCCGCAATTCAAACCATTTACAGGCGATCGGAAAAAACTTGCTGCCGCATTGGGAATTACGGAAGAAGATTTTCATGCCGATCTTCCGATTGTGTTTGGAAGCACTGGCATATGGACAGCCATCATTCCGCTTGCATCACTAGAGGCCTCAAAAAAAATGGTGCCTGATAACAAACAATTTCCGGAAGTGTTAGTTGATCTGCCGAAGGCTTCGGTCCACCCGTTTACCTTTGAAACCGTTCACCCTGACAGCGACCTGTGCATGGACGCCACTTTTCATCTCCGTTTTCGGGAACGATAGAAGACCCTGTGACGGGCACAGCATCCGGTGTGATGGGGGCATATATGAAACAGTACGGCAATACCGAGCAGCGTAAATTTACCATTGAACAAGGGCAGGAAATCGGGAAAGACGGAAAAGTGGAAATCGAAATAAACGAGGAAGGCGATCATGTGAAAGTGAACATGACAGGAACGGCAGTATACTCAGAAACCCTTATTCTTAAAATCTAATACAGGTCATGGTTTACAAAAAGATGCACTTTCCGTTATCATTATGAATGATAATCATTTTCAATTGCTTAGGAAGGTGAAACGGTATGCCTCAATCCGAACAGATAGAACAACATTCAGCACTGCGGGACATCATACGCAGCAGAAGATCAATTCGAAAATTTAAACAAGAGCCAGTGCCTTCAGCAGTCATTCTTGACATGCTTGAAACCGCAAAATATGCGCCAAATCACAGAGTGACAGAGCCATGGAGATTTATTTACGTTTCCAGTGAAACAGGAAAAACAAATCTGATCAACACATTTGCAGCATTCTCTAAAAAATCCAAGCCGGATATGACAGAGGAAAAGCTTCATAATTTCAAAAACACACTTGGACGCGTCCCCGGATTTCTGCTCGTCGTGTTTCAAGAAGATGAAAACGAAAGAGCGCGAGACGATGATTTTGCGGCAACCAGCTCATTGATCCAAAATCTTCAGCTTCTTGCCTGGGAAAAAGGAATCGGCATGGTTTGGAAAAGCGGAAAAATCCTTTACGACAAAGAAGTGCATCAGGCCTTTGGTTTACAGGATAATGAACGATTCGCCGCCATCATACAAACGGGCTATCCTGACGAAGCACCAGAAGTGAAAAAACGCACGCCGATCCGTGAACGGTTCACCGACATGTAAAAAACCCCCTGTCTCAAACGGAGACAAGGGGGTTTTTCATTAACGATTTTTCTTTTTCGCTCTGTTGTCTGCTGCTTTTGCACGCTTTTGCGCTTCGCGGTCATCCGCATCAGCAAGCTCGCTTGAATATTCTTCGTAAACGCCGTCAGTTTCCCTTTTTAATGCGTCGGGAACTTGAGGAAGCTTTTGTTTGTTTTTATCACGGTTTTTGTGGATATGATTTCTGCCCATATCAAATTCCCCCTAAAAAGTGATATCAAACAAACATAGTATCTGGCATAAAGGGGCTATGTATTCCTATTTCCGCTTAGCAGCTTTTTCCGCTTTTTTAAATTCGCCTGAATAAAGAACTTCTTGCATTTTTTTCAGGTTGGCGCCTTGCTGGTGCTTCTCCCTCTTCTTTTCCATAAAAAGGACCTCCTTCAACCATGTTATTCTTAAGGTTGACGCTTCCTTCCGTTTTTATACAGTCTTTCGGACCGTGATCAGCTGTGAGAGTGCCAATTCAAGGTCCGAATATGAAAAACGAAATCCAGAGATCATCGCTTTTTTAGGAAGAACGCGCTGTCCTTTCACAATCAGAAGACTCATTTCACCCAATGCTTTTGATAAAAAGAATTCCGGGACAGGGAGCCAGTGCGGGCGGTGCTTCACACGTGCAATCGTTTTTCCGAATTGTTTCATTTCCACAGGATTGGGCGCAGTGACATTCATGGGTCCTGAGATTCCGGCGTGTTCTATTGCGTAACGGATCATCTGGGCCGCGTCCTCGACGTGAATCCATGACAGCCACTGTCTGCCGGTTCCGATCGTTCCGCCGGCCAGAAGCTTATAGGGAAGAACCATGAGAGGGAGAGCGCCTTTTTCTCCAAGCATCACGCCAAATCTCGCATAAACCGTCCGGATGCCCATCGCCTCAATGTTCTGTCCTTCCTTTTCCCACAAATGCGCAGTATGGCTGAGAAAATCCTCATCTGATGTTACAGATTCCTCTGTAAAGGTTTTCTCAAGACTAGTGCCGTAAATACCCACGGCACTGGCTTGGATCAATGCCTTCGGTTTTTCATTTTGTTTAAGAATTAGCCGCCGGACTTCACGCGTCGCATTGATACGGCTGGAGAGAATGTGCTGCTTCGTTTTTTCTGTCCAGTGGCCAAAAATCGATTGTCCCGCAAGATTCACCCAAACATCGATAGGAGGAAGTTCATGCTCCGGCGCGGCTCCTTCCGTCAGCCATTGGACATATGTCATATTTTTTTGTTCAGTTTCCCTTGCGTTTCTTGATAAAATATAAACATGGTGTCCCTGTCGGGTAAGAACGCCTGTCAGATGCAGGCCGAGAAAACCGGTTCCGCCCGTCATTGCTATATTCATGAATATCTCTCCTCATCGTTCTAGTAAATATACTTTACCTCATTTTCATAAAAGAAAACGCGTTTCAGGCCTGAGAAGGGAGAATAAGATGCCATTTATTACAAAAATATCAACGCAAAAGAAGAATACGGAACGCTTCAATATCTTTCTCGATGAAAAATACGCTTTTAGTGTGGACGCGGACGTGCTCGTGAAATTTGACCTCAAAAAGGGAAAAGAACTTGATGACCTTGACATCATTGAGATTCAATACGGCGATGAAGTAAAGAAAGGCTTCAACCGTGCGCTTGAATTTTTATCCTACCGGATGAGGTCAACGAAAGAGGTTGAGGACCACTTGAAGAAAAAAGAAACCTCGGCGCCCGTCATTGTGGAAGTCATCCATAAGCTGAACGACTACAAGTACTTAAACGACCAGGAATTTGCCGCGGCCTATGTCAGCACCCACAAAAAAACGAATGGAAAAGGCCCTGACGTTTTGTTCAGAGAGCTGAGAGCAAAGGGAATCGACGACGATACAATTAAGGAGGCGCTTAGTTCCTTTTCCTTTGAAGACCAGACGAGAGAAGCGGTCAAGCACGTTGAAAAGCTTCTCAAAAAAGATAAGAAGCTTTCGACGAAAGAGCTCAAACAGCGTGCCCAGATGCAGCTACAGCGCAAGGGCTTCTCATTTGATGTCATCAGCGCGGCACTGGAGCAGATTGAATATGAAAATGATGAAGACACAGAGAAAGAGGCGTTGCGCCTTCACGCAGAAAAAGCATTTAGAAAATACCGCTATGACGGCTCATATGAAAGTGCCATGAAGGTCAAACAATTTTTATTCCGCAAAGGATTCTCACTCGATTTAATCGATCAATTTCTGCAGGAAGAGGAGTAGCTGAAAAAAATGGAGAAACGATACAGTCAAATGACACCACACGAACTCAATACCGAAATCGCATCACTTTCTGAAAAAGCAAGAAAAGCTGAACAACATGGCATCATAAACGAGCTGGCAGTGCTCGAACGGAAAATTACGATGGCAAAAGCATATTTGCTGAACCCGGTAGATTTCTCACCGGGAGAAACTTATCGTGTGGGAGACTCTGAAGACGAGTTTACGATCAGCTATTTAAATGGCGTTTTCGCATGGGGATACAGAACCTCATCCCCTCAGCAAGAGGAAGCGCTGCCAATCTCAGTATTGCAAGAAAAGAAGCAAGCGTAACAGGGAGGCTGGATATCAGCCTCTTTTTTATATGCAGCACATTTACACAAAATCTTAAAGAAAAAATCATTGAACTCACTCCAAAAATCTTTTAAGATGAAACTCGTTGTTTTTTAAAAATCGAAGGAGGCGATGACGTTGCGTATCAAAAACCCATCTGTAAAATTTATTATATTTGTTCTTATGATTTGTACATTTTCAATCGGATACACAGAATACGCAGTGATGGGTATTTTGACGTCGATTGCCAATGACTTTCATATACAAGTTTCATCTGCGGGGCTTCTTGTCACGGCCTATGCGGCAAGCGTTTGTTTGACTGGCCCGATTGTCACCATCATTTCCGTCAAGCTCCCGAGAAAGCCTGTGCTGCTTGGGTTGATGGCGATTTTTATTCTTTCTAACCTGATGAGCGTGCTGGCGCCGAATTTTGCGGTATTGGCTGTCTCAAGAGTTTTATCTGCATCCATTCATGGCGCTTTCTTCGCGATTGCCATGGTATTTGCCAGTGAAATGGTTCCGCCGGAAAAGCGTGCCGCTGCCGCTGCATCAATGAATGGCGGGCTGACAGTAGCTCTCATGCTCGGCGTTCCATTCGGTTCTTTTCTCGGAGATGTCCTGAATTGGAGAGCTGTATTCTCCATCATTACAGCCCTGGGTGTCATCGGATTTTTAGGCCTCATGGCTGCTGTGCCGAACAGAAAACCAAAAGTGATCCCGATGCTTATGAATGAGTGGGGGGTATTTAAACACAAACAAGTGCTGTATTCCTTCGCGATTACAATTTTAGGCTATTCCGGCGTCTTTATCGCCTACACCTTTATCGAACCGATTTTGAGACATTCAGCTGGGTTCGGCACGGTTGGTATTACAGGTGCTCTCTTTGCGTACGGATTGGGAGGCGTTGCAGGAAATTTTTTTGCGGGAAAAGTGCCGCTTCCCCTACTGACTCGAACGATGATCGGCGTGATGATCGGTTTGATCGGTGTGCTAGCCGTATTTCCTTACATCTCCATTTACCCGGCTGCAGCCATTATTGCAACATTCTTATTTGGAGCATGCGCATTCGGTACACCTCCTCTGCTGCAAACGAAGGTCATTTCCTCATCTGAGAGCGGCACAACCATTGCCGCTGCTGTCAGTGTGTCGGCGTTTAACCTTGCTAATGCGCTAGGTGCGTGGATCGGTGGATTGATTTTAAGCGGAACAGGCTCTTATTCCTGGCTGTTCGCGGGCGGAGCGCTTATGACCGCATGCGGACTCGTGCTTTCTACCTTCGCACATTTATCTGAAAAGAAGAGCGGCTATGAGTATCAAGTCAATAAAGGGTAAAAAAACAGCTGCAGCACATGCAGCTGTTCTTCTTTATCGTTTGCCAGAGGCTCTCATTCTTTCTTGAGGATGCTGATTGATTGATCCGTCAGCACGCTTTGAAGCATAGTCGTCCTTTGCTCTCGGTTCACCCTGAAATTTGTTTTCGTTTTCGTAAGGAAATCCTTTTGCTTTATTCCGGACCATGTCATTTCCCCCTAGGTTCGAGATCAAAAAGTTGCGTCTTTCCAGATGAAGACGTAAGGTTAGTATATGGAGAACAGCACGTTTTAAAGCGTCATTTATTTCCTGAAGAAAGGAGACTGCACACATGGATACGTATATTGAAAAACTGACAAATCTGCTTCTGGAAAAGAACGATATGATTAGCTATATACAGGCAAAAACGTGGGTGGAATTGTTATGGAGCGATTTTGAAGCAACTTATGCAAAAGCCGGACACGCCTATCAGGGTGAAAAAATGACAGAAAAAATTGTCACACAATGGATCGAAAACTATGGCGGCCAGCTCCACCTTTTCCATAGCTCCCGTGACAATGTGAATGATTACCTAAACCAAAGCAGAGGCCTTTTGCATTAAAACAGCCTGCCGGCAAAGTACGGCAGGCTGTTTTTTTACACATTTGTATTCAGAACATCACTAATCACCATTCTAAGCATAAAACCAAGAAAAGCAGTATATGCAATCAGCTGCAGATAGGAAAGAGGAAGCATGGATTGATGAATAAGCACAACACCTATAAGCAAAATAACAATCATCACCCAATGTGATATATAGCCCGCAAAATGAGCATTTGAGCGGGTGCGTTGGTCATTCTGAAAGTGTACTTTTCCCCAGAGTTTATTTCTATGAATATGTGCGGCAGAATAAAGAACACGTGCAGTTCCGATGATTGCTAACAGAAGTGTTAAAGTTGAAGGTGAATGCCAATAAAGGACATACAATAAAACGGGAAGCAAAGAATGTAAAAACAATCCGGTACGATACGTCAAGTTCATATTATTTGTCTCCTTCTATCCAGAATAATTGATCTAATGAGCACTCTAATACTGAAGATAATTTAATTGCAGTGCCTATCGAGGGTTCATATCTTTGTTTTTCAATTGCAATGACTGTCTGTCTTGTTACTTGAATTTTTTCTGCCAGCTGATCCTGTGTCCATCCTTTAGCTTTTCTGTATTCTTTTACACAATTACGAACCCCGTGCTTCATCTTATTGATCCTCTCTCTTTATGTAACGTATACCTTACATAATGTATCATACAAATATTAGAATGTAATGTAAACCTTACAAACTTTAAAATTTCCTTAACTGTTAGAAAAAATAAACAAAACGTGTTTCACCCGCCTGCCAATCAGGGAATACCACCTATATCTTGTCAAATGCGAGGAGGAGCTTTATATGAAAAAGAAACAAGCAATGCTCGCTTTAACAGCTGCCGCAGGACTGAGTTTGACAGCGCTTTATTCCGCTCCCGCAGCAAAAGCTGCGCCCCTTCACAACATATCTGTCAGCATGCCATCATCTGATTCTTACATCATAAAAGCAGGAAAGCTGAATGTCCGGACTGAGCCAAATCATAAAGGTGAAATTCTTGGCACTTTATCATCAGAACAAAAAGTCACAGTCAATGGTTACGAAAATGCTGATTGGGCTCAAATTCAATTCAAAGGAAAAAAAGCATATATTTCAACACACTTCTTAATGAAAACCGCAAGCCAAGCAAAAACAGCGAAACAGACAGCCTTCTATACACCGATACCTGAAAACGGGAAAGCAAAACAGCTTTCATCCGGCACAGAGGTGACATTACTACATTACTTGGATGGGGGTTTAGTGAAAACGGCGGATTTGACTTTACATGGGCGTTTGTTGATTATGGCGGAGTCAAGGGATATATTCAGACAAAGGACTTACAAATATGATAAATAAGGCAAGCTGAGGCTTGTCTTTTTGCCTATGTATGAAACATTTCTTCTTTCCGCACGTAACAATGAGAAAGGAGATGATGATATGGCTGGTTTAGTCGGTAGAGGGCTTATGATCATTGCGGGTATACTGATCAAACTGTTTCCTCCCGAATCCATAAGCAGTGTGTACGGATACAGAACGAAACGTTCAATGTCAGATCAGAGATTATGGGATGAGGCGAACCGTTACAGTGCATCATTGATGATCCTGTCAGGCTTGGTCATTGCGGGAGTATGTTTGCTGCTGAGATCAAACTTGATCATTCTTCAGCTTATCCTGCTGATTGCCGCCTGTGTCATTACGTTTATGCTAACGGAGAAAAGGCTAAAAAACATGACGTACAGTCAAGGAGGAGATACAAGTGGACGGAGTTAAATGCCAGTTTGTCAAAACAAACGGAATCACACTCCACGTTGCGGCCGCAGGGCCGGAGGACGGCCGGTTAATTGTCCTGCTCCATGGATTCCCTGAGTTTTGGTACGGCTGGAAAAATCAAATTAAACCGCTCGCCGATGCGGGTTACCGGGTCATTGCTCCTGATCAGCGGGGCTATAATCTCAGTGACAAGCCGGATGGAATTGATTCATATCGGATTGATACATTAAGAGATGATATCATCGGGCTTATTTCTCAATTCACAGATGAAAAAGCAATTGTCATCGGACATGACTGGGGAGGAGCTGTCGCTTGGCATCTGGCTTCCACGCGCCCGGAATATCTAGAAAAGCTAATTGCCATCAATATCCCGCACCCGCACATCATGAAAACCGTAACGCCAATTTATCCGCCGCAATGGCTGAAAAGCTCTTATATCGCTTTCTTCCAACTGCCCGACATTCCGGAGGCATCACTAAAGGAAAATGATTATGAAACATTAGACAAAGCAATTGGATTATCGGCCCGTCCTGAGCTTTTTACGTCAGAGGATGTCAGCAAGTACAAAGAAGCGTGGAAACAGCCCGGTGCGCTGACAGCTATGCTGAACTGGTATAGAGCCCTCAGAAAAGGAAGCCTTTCAGAGAAATCCACTTACGAAACAGCACCTTACCGGATGATTTGGGGAATGGAAGACCGCTTTTTAAGCAGAAAGCTTGCGAAAGAGACGGAAAGACATTGCACGAATGGACACCTCATTTTTGTTGATGAAGCTTCCCATTGGATTAACCACGAAAAACCAGCCATCGTCAATCAGCTTATTCTGGAATACCTTAAAAAACAATAAATCATCATTTTTCTCCATCTGTCTGTCATAATGGCAGACTTTTTCTGCGCGTTTTTTTCATAGTCTGTTTTAAACATGACAAAATAAAAATGATGAATGTCACCATAAAATGTAACAAAAAACAGGTTTAAACGACTTTTAAAAAAGGAATAGCCTTACTGAAGATCTGCCTGCCACTCCCCCTAAGGCAATACTTAATAATAGAATAAAAAAAGAAGGTGCCTTAATGAAGCAAGGATTAATCTCGATTATTATCCCGTCTTACAATGAAGGGTATAATGTCAAACTCATTCATGAATCACTGAAGAAGGAATTCAAGACCATTCATTATGACTATGAAATTTTCTTCATAAACGACGGAAGTGTTGATGATACGCTTCAGCAGATCAAAGACTTGGCAGCCGGATGCAGCCGGGTAAAATACATATCCTTTTCTCGGAACTTCGGTAAAGAAGCCGCAATACTGGCAGGCTTTGAACATGTTCAAGGCGAGGCGGTTATTGTTATGGACGCCGATCTGCAGCATCCAACCTATTTGCTGAAGGAATTTATCAAAGGCTATGAAGAAGGCTATGATCAAGTCATTGCCCAAAGGAACAGAAAAGGGGACAGCCCTGTCCGCTCACTCCTGTCATCTCTTTATTACAAATTCATCAATAAAGCGGTGGAGGTTGATTTGCGTGATGGTGTCGGAGACTTTCGGCTGTTAAGCCGCCAAGCTGTGAACGCTCTTTTGAAGCTAAGCGAAGGCAACCGCTTCTCTAAAGGTCTGTTTTGCTGGATCGGCTTTGATCAGAAAATTGTGTTTTATGAAAATGTCGAACGAAAAAACGGCACATCCAAATGGTCGTTCAGCAGTCTGTTTAACTACGGAATGGACGGCGTCGTTTCATTTAACCATAAGCCGCTGAGAATATGCTTTTATACCGGCATTTTCATCTTGCTGCTTTCCATCATTTATATCATTACTACATTTGTTAAAATTTTAACGAACGGCATTTCTGTACCCGGCTATTTCACAATTATCTCTGCAGTGTTATTTCTCGGCGGGGTTCAGCTGTTAAGTCTCGGAATCATAGGTGAATATATCGGCCGAATTTATTATGAAACAAAAAAACGCCCGCATTACTTGATTAAAGAAGCGAATATCCCGAACAAAGACCTGCCTGAAACGAACGAATTGAAAAGCATGCGGCGTCTGACAAAAATGCACTGAAATCATCAAGCGCCATCGGCAGTGCTTTTTTTGCGTGCTTACAATCTTAAAAGCAAGACTGGAGAAATCATATGAAAAGAAAATATGTCATGATCTATGCGGCCAGTCTGCTGGTTTCCGCTCTTGCACACGCTTTTTTTGTGAAAGAATGGGCGGACGGCAGATATATGACAGGTCCTGGTGACGGGCTTGCGCAAATGATCGTATTTAAAAAATTATTATTTGACCAATATACACACGGGAATTTTTTCTATAATGATTCATTCGGACTCGGCGGCGGCACGTTCAGTCAACTCGGCTATTATTTTTCTGCTTCCTTTCTTTTTCTTGCGGTATCCGCCGCCGTCTGGCTTCTTCAAACCGTCCAGCTAATCGGAGAAGCGGATACGCTTTTTTGGGCGGAGTCAGCTGTTTTTATCAGTATTTTTAAACTGAGTCTGATCATGTTTACAGCCGCTGCTGTTTTTCATTACCTTATCAAACATAGAGCGGCGTCGTTTACGGGGGCCGTATTATACGGTGCCTCCATCATTTATTTCCGCCACGAAGCGTATTGGGAATTCTTTACCGATACAATGATTTGGCTTCCGCTCCTTGTTCTCGGAGCAGAAAAAATCATAAGGGAGCGGCGTCCGGCATGGTTTATCATTGCGTGCTCGCTGACGTTAATTAACAACTTTTACTTTGCATACATAAACCTCATATTCATCGGGATTTACGTGCTGTTCAGGTGGCTGATCCGACTGGAAAAGCATGAAGAGAAAAAATGGATTCAATGCAGAATGTTTTTGGTTTCAGGCCTCATTTCTTTTGGCATCAGTGCGGTGGTGTTTGTGCCGGTGGTATACGGTTATTTAAACAACCTGCGCCCCCCGTACAGCCAGAAAATAGAATGGCTTAATTTTGATGATAATATCTTATTTTCGAGCCGGATCATTATTGTGCCAGCCGCCTTTCTGCTGTTTTTATTTCTTGTTTCTTTCTACAAAAACCGCGTGTTTCGTCTCTTTGCCGGATTGAGCCTCCTGTTTATTCTTTTTCATTTCAGCCCGTATGCGGCAAGCGTATTTAACGGTTTTTCCGCCCCGCAAAACCGGTTTGAATATGTTCTGGCCTTCACCATTGCGGGTGCAGTTGCGGCTGGTTTGTCACAGCTGTCTGAGTCTGAACTGAATTGGAAAGAGCTGCTCCCGGCCATAGCTGTTGTCCTGCTTCTTTACTTGTATCATATCCAAAGATATAAGCTGGATATATGGAAGCCTGCGAATGAAAGCATTTTATTGCTATTGTTCCTGACAATTGCAGCCTTATTTGCTGTAGCTTTTGCGAAAAAAAGGGCAAAGGTGGCTGTATACGGTGTGATCATTCTTTCTTCACTATTTGTTGCCAACTCCTATCAAAAATACGCACTCTCAGAAGGCGGCGGGCTGGACAGTGTGACTAAAGGATATCTTACGGGTGAGGAATACAATGGGCAAGAATCATCTGAGCTCATTAGGCGTTTGCAGAAGGAAGACAATGATTCGCTCATGAGAATTGATTGGATGAACGGGGTTCGCAATAATACGCCAATTATTTACGGGTTTAATGGATTCAGCGCCTATTCCAGCATTTTAAACAAACATCTGCTGACTTTCTATTGGAATGATTTGAGCATCGATATGGGGAGGGAAAGCGTCAGCCGTTATGCGTCATTAGGAGACAGGGCAAATTTATATAGCCTGCTTTACGGCAAATATTATATGACGGAAAAAACAAACGAAGCCAGTGTCCCGTACGGCTTCAAAAAGCACTTGGAATCAGAGCATTATGTGGTTTATGAAAATCAATACATGCTTCCTTTCATCAAAACAGCCGAAGCCATATACAGTGAAAGCGAGCTGGACAAATTGCCTGCTCTTGCGAAAGAACAGGCAATGCTGAAAGGAATTGTATTAGCAAATCCATCGGGAAAAACGGAGCAGACACCGAAACTGGCGAATCTCATTCCTAAGTCGGATACTACTGCAAAACATGCACAGTATCAAAACGGACTGTTTACTGTGACTGGAGAAAACGGAGGGGAATTAATCATCACTCCGAAACAGGCGTCATCCTCTCCTGGAGACTACTATGTCAGCTTTTATTTGAAAAGCAAAGCAAAGGACAAAGGATTTACGTTAAGAGTCAATGATTATGTCACAACAAGGAAATCGAACCAATCGATTTATAAAACCGGAGTAAATGATATCACGGTCAGAGTGCCTAAATCAGACCATATTTCAATCAAGCTCCCAAAAGGAACGTATGAGCTTAAAAATATAGCGCTTTATGAAGAAAATTACCAAACGCTGAAGAGCGCCGTGCAGCAAAATAAAACAGACAACACAGAAGACGATCTGAAATGGGATAAGAATAAGCTGACGTTCGCGTATCGTCTTCCAAAACATCAGTACATCATGCTTCCGATCCCATATGAAAAAGGCTGGGAGTTGAAAATCAACGGGAAACGACAGACGATCGAAAAAGCAGATTATGCTTTCATAGGCTTCAAGGCGCAAAAGGGAGACAATCATATTGAGCTGGCCTACTATCCGCCATACTTTAAAATATCTGCGCTCATTTCTCTCGTCAGTCTGCTATTTGCTGCTTTATATATAAGACGAAAAAAAGCCCGGCTCTAAATAGAGCCGAGCTTTAATTTTTTCTGAAGCTTTTCCTCGCTGAATATCCATCCTGTATAGGAGGAGCGTATCGTGAGATCATGGCCGATATGAACGATGGCTACAAACGGATAATGGCCTTTGCTCCGATAACGCAGGTCAATAAATCTTACCTCATAATGATCTTTAAACGTATCGACTTCCCACCGGTAAACCGGAGAAAATGACAGAAACGCCGCGATGTTATCATCCTGCTTTGCAGCATGCATCACTTCGGTTTCAGGAACAGGCACCCGATTAAACGTATCCAGAATCACAACATGCCCTTCCATGCTTCTTCCTACATAGAAAGCATGGGCAGTCGTAACTGCGATCCGCCATTGCCTGAATTTCATCGTCGGTGAAATAATAATGCTTTCAATCTCATCATGAATCATCTCACGTAGCTTCCGTTTAATTCTCAACTGCATGATCAGGCGCACTAAATAATAGCCTGCCAATATGATATATAGGCTGAGAAACGTGATGCCGGGACTGCCGCCCGCATACCAAATCACGATAGCCGCCAGATGGCTGATGAAAATAAATGGATCAAACGTATTAATCAGCCCGAGCGCAACCCATTTTTTCGAAAACGGACGTATGGCCTGTGTCCCGTATGCGTTGAATATATCAACAAAGACATGCAGAACGACTGCCAGCAGCGTCCACAGCCACAGGTGCAGAAAATCGGCCTGCGGATAAAATAAATACAGGATCGCCGGAATGATGACAGACCAAAACAAAACGGCGGGAATTGAATGGGTGAATCCTCTGTGATTTCTTATATAAACAGCATTATTTTTAAGCTTTAACACAGTATCAATATCCGGAGCCTGAGAGCCCGCAAGCGTTGCGATCATAACAGCGTGAGCCATTGCCGGATCTGATCCGACAACAGGGTCAAGCGTCGCAATACCGCCAAGTGCGATGCCCATCACGACATGTGTGCCCGTATCCATAGGTGACCTCCTTGCAGGATTGCCCTGCACATTCACTTTTGTAAGATATTCCGCGTTTTCATATACCCAATATATAACCCGATTCAATCGTTCTCATATGTTTCCGCTTTTTCTTTAGTTCTATTTAATGTAACATATTATCGTACTGTGCCCTTAGTGTACAACAAAAAACAGTCTAAAGAAAAGCGGGGCGCGAAAGACTGGGGAGAAACACATATGAACGTACTTGAAGACAAATTAAAACAAAAAGACATACAGCGATTTCGCGATGATTTAATTTCATGGTTCGAACGAGAGCAGCGTGTTCTGCCGTGGAGAAAGGATCAAGATCCATATAAAGTGTGGGTATCTGAAGTGATGCTGCAGCAAACGAGAGTAGAGACAGTGATTCCTTACTTTCTGCGGTTTGTGGAACAATTCCCGACAGTGGAAGCACTCGCTGAGGCTGATGAAGAAAAAGTGTTAAAAGCTTGGGAAGGACTCGGCTATTATTCGCGAGTCAGAAATCTGCAAAGCGCGGTAAAAGAAGTGAAACAGGAGTACGGGGGCATTGTTCCTCCAGACGAGAAAGACTTTGGCGGCTTAAAAGGCGTCGGTCCATATACAAAGGGAGCGGTGCTCAGCATTGCATACAATAAACCTATTCCCGCGGTTGACGGAAATGTAATGCGTGTCATGTCCAGAATTCTTTCCATTTGGGATGATATCGCCAAACCGAAAACAAGAGCGATCTTTGAAGACGCAGTCCGTACGTTTATTTCCAAAGAAAAACCATCGGAGTTCAATCAAGGTCTAATGGAGCTTGGAGCCTTGATCTGTACGCCAAAATCACCTTCATGCCTGCTATGCCCGGTTCAGAAGCATTGCTCAGCATTTGAAGAAGGCACTGAACGGGAGCTTCCGGTAAAAAGCAAAAAGAAAAAGCCCGGTATCAAAACAATGGCCGCGATCGTTCTGACTGATGAAGATGGACAAGTGTATATACACAAACGGCCGTCAAAAGGTTTGCTTGCCAATCTGTGGGAATTCCCGAATTTTGAAACACAAAAAGGGATCAAAACCGAGCGTGAACAGCTTACATCATTTTTAGAAAACGAATATGGAATACAAGCTGATATCAGTGATCTGCAAGGTGTAGTTGAGCACGTTTTCACCCATCTGGTATGGAATATTTCTGTGTTTTTCGGTAAAGTAAAACAAGTGTCGGAAACTGTAAACCTGAAAAAAGTAACGAAGGAAGAGCTCGAACAATTCGCATTCCCGGTATCACATCAAAAAATCTGGAAGATGGCAGTGGAAGCAGCAGCATACTCGGCTGCTCCGTAAACATTGTTAATCGTAGGAGACGCGCGTGCCGTGGCTGTAGTCCGCTTCATTGCGCTTCATTCCGCCGCGCGCTTCAATTTCTTGCGTTAATTCCCGGTATTTTGATTGGCCTTCTTCGTTCAAATAAGGCATAATTTGCTGAAAGGCATGATGAAAATAGGCGAGTTCACTGTTTTTCCAATCTTTTTTGGAAACCATGTTTAATTCGCTCATATCACGTCCGACATACATAACAGAAGACCCCCCTTATAAGTTCTTGCCATTATTATTTGTGGAAATAAAAGAACTATACGCTACAAGGAGATGAGGAAAAATGGAACAAAATAAATGCGCGCTCGTAACAGGAAGCAGCCGCGGTGTAGGAAAAGCGGCCGCGATCAGACTTGCTGAGAACGGCTATAACATTGTCATTAACTATGCACGCAGCAAAAAAGCCGCTTTAGAAACAGCGGAGGAAATCGAAAAGCTTGGCGTCAAAGTGCTTATTGTAAAAGCAAACGTAGGACAGCCGGCAAAAATCAAAGAAATGTTTCAGCAAATCGATGAGACGTTCGGCAGACTTGATGTTTTTGTGAATAATGCAGCTTCAGGCGTTCTGAGACCTGTCATGGAACTAGAAGAAACACACTGGGACTGGACGATGAACATTAATGCAAAAGCATTGCTATTCTGCGCTCAGGAAGCGGCCAAGCTAATGGAAAAGAACGGAGGCGGACATATCGTCAGCATCAGTTCTTTAGGTTCAATTCGCTACCTTGAAAACTACACGACAGTTGGCGTATCAAAAGCGGCGTTAGAAGCTTTAACCCGTTATCTTGCGGTTGAGCTTTCACCAAAACAAATTATCGTCAATGCAGTATCAGGCGGAGCGATTGACACAGATGCGCTTAAACACTTCCCGAACAGAGAGGATCTGCTTGAGGATGCGCGTCAAAACACGCCTGCAGGACGCATGGTGGAAATTAAAGATATGGTTGATACTGTTGAATTTTTAGTCTCTTCCAAGGCTGACATGATCCGCGGACAGACAATTATTGTTGACGGCGGACGCTCACTGCTCGTTTAAAAATTTTTTAAAAAAAGGAATAGCCATACGCTCACCTGCACATTCTAATGACCGTGGAGGTGATAACAATGGCTAACTCAAACAATTTCAGCAAAACAAACGCACAACAAGTTAGAAAACAAAACCAACAATCAGCTGCTGGTCAAGGTCAATTTGGCACTGAATTTGCTAGCGAAACAAACGTTCAGCAAGTCAGAAAACAAAACCAACAATCAGCTTCTGGTCAACAAGGTCAATTCGGCACTGAATTCGCTAGTGAAACGAACGTTCAGCAGGTAAGACAGCAAAACCAATCTGCTGAACAAAACAAACAACAAAACAGCTAATCACTGAAACAGAAAAAAGCACTTCATCTTCGGGTGGAAGTGCTTTTTTTCTGTTTGAAAACGACAAAACTTGTGAAAGGTCTACAGAATGAGTCAAAGGGTTTGCTGTATTGGGATCGAAATGAATAAAGGAGGAAACGTTTATACTTTCACCAGGCTGAAGGAGGAACCGATGACGGAATTTGAAAAGCTGGTAAGTGAACAAATGAAAACGATGGATAAGCTTCTCGATCTCCAATCAGAGCTCGACCGCTGCAAACAAATTGAAGCAGAACTCCGGCATTTGGAAAGGGATGCAAGGCTGCGCGGTATTCAGGATGAAATTGCGGTAAAACGGAAGCATCTTGCCGATATACAGGATATGTTTCAAAAACAAACAGAGCAAGTGATTCGTTCTTATCGCAGCTCAGAAAAGCCGTCTTCCTTTGTGTAGAGAGGAATGTGCCATTCCCCGGCCGGAATGGCTCTTTTATTTTCATTTTTCAATTTGTAACGTTATAATAGGTAAAAGACGTTGTCGGTAAGCAAATTTGGACATACTAACTGTAGGGCTTTATAGAAAGTAGGGGAGAAATATGGGTTATCCCAAGGAAGGAGAAACCATTCAAATTCACAGCTATAAGCATAACGGGCTGATTCATAGAATTTGGAATGAGACAACAATCTTAAAAAGTACAGAAATGTGTGTCATCGGAGCCAATGACCGGACGATGGTAACCGAATCAGACGGCCGGACATGGATAACCAGAGAGCCCGCAATCTGTTATTTTCACGCAAGACAATGGTTTAATGTCATCGGGATGCTGAGGGAAGACGGGGTCCATTACTATTGCAACATCAGTTCTCCGTTTGCCTATGATGGCGAAGCAATTAAATATATTGATTATGACCTAGATGTTAAGGTTTTTCCTGACATGACCTACAATATTCTCGATGAAGACGAATATGATGATCATCGGAAAGCCATGAATTATCCAAAAGAAATCGACAGTATTTTAAGAGACTATTTAAACACGCTGCTCCATTGGATTCACCAGCGTCAGGGACCGTTTGCGCCCGAGTTTGTCGATATGTGGTATGAACGGTATTTGCGCTATACAAAATAATGGTTACGTAAAAACCTGTTGCGGGGTACAACAGGTTTTTCACATGGGCTCACGCACATCATGATAAAGAGAGAGGGGGCATCAACGTGGGGGTTATGAAACGATACATGCAATTCGTCAAACCTTATAAGAAGCAGATTTTCGTTACGGTATTAATCGGGATTGTGAAATTTTCCATTCCGCTTGCTCTCCCATTGCTTCTGAAGTACGTAGTTGACGACATTATTCAAGGAGGCGGCACGGCCAGTGACAAAACAACGTCATTGTTTACCATTATGGCGATTATGTTCGCCTTATTTTTAATTTTGCGTCCGCCTGTTGAATACTATAGGCAATATTTTGCCCAGTGGACAGCCAGCAAGGTGCTATACGATATAAGAGCCAAGCTGTTTGACCATATACAGAAATTGAGCCTTCGTTTTTATGCGAATACAAGAACAGGGGAAGTCATTTCTCGAGTGATCAATGATGTGGAACAAACAAAGGATTTTGTCATCACAGGCCTGATGAATATATGGTTAGATATGCTGACGATTTTGATTGTGATCTCTATCATGTTGACACTGGACATTAAATTAACGCTGATCTCTATCGTTTTATTCCCCTTATACGGTATATCAGTGAAGTATTTTTACGGCCGTTTAAGAAAGCTGACAAGGGAGCGCTCGCAGGCGCTTGCTCAAGTGCAGGGACATTTGCACGAGCGCATCCAAGGCATGCCGGTCATCAGAAGCTTTGCGATAGAAGATCATGAACAGGCTAATTTCAATGAGAAAAACAGCCATTTCTTAGATAAAGCCATCAGCCACACGAATTGGAACGCCAAAACCTTTGCGGTCGTCAATACCATTACAGATTTGGCGCCGCTCATCGTCATTGCGTGCGCCGGCTATTTTGTCATTAATGGACCGCTGACAGTCGGAACAATGGTTGCGTTTGTCGGATATATTGACAGAATGTACAACCCTGTGAGAAGGCTGATTAATTCTTCTACAACATTGACACAGTCGATCGCATCAATGGACAGGGTGTTTGAATTTATTGACGAGCCATATGAACTCACTGACAAACCAAATGCCATTAAAGCTGGACAAATCCACGGAGAAGTGGAATTTCAAAACGTTTCGTTTCAATATGAAACGGAAAAAGAAAACATTCTCCATGATGTCTCTTTAAAAGTAAATAGAGGAGAAACCGTAGCTCTTGTCGGCATGAGCGGAGGAGGTAAATCAACACTCGTCAGCCTGATCCCGAGATTTTATGATGTGACAAGTGGCAGACTGCTGATTGATGGAACAGATATTCGTGATTATGAGGCGAGAAGCCTTCGCAACCAGGTTGGCATGGTGCTTCAGGATACCTTTTTATTCAGTGAGACAATTCGGGAAAATATCGCAATCGGCAAACCTGATGCCAGCCTTGAAGAGATTATGAAAGCCGCCAAAGCTGCCAATGCCCATGAATTTATTATGAGTTTTCCAGAAGGGTATGAGACCCGGGTGGGAGAAAGAGGCGTTAAGCTGTCAGGCGGACAAAAGCAGCGCATCTCAATCGCGCGGGTGTTTCTGAAAAATCCGCCGCTCCTCATTTTAGATGAAGCGACCTCAGCTCTTGATCTGGAAAGTGAGCATTATATTCAAGAAGCGATGGATAAATTGGCGAAGGACAGAACAACTTTTGTTGTGGCTCACCGTTTATCGACGATTACACATGCCGATAAGATTGTCGTCATGGAAAACGGGACAATCATTGAAATCGGAACCCATAATGAACTCATGGACTATGACAGTCAATATAAGCACTTATTTACCATTCAAAATTTGAGCTAAACATCAATCTTATATCCTTTTAACGAAGGATATAAGATTTTTTTTGTATATAAAAAACCCGGCTGGTTAACCGGGTTACTCTTCTGTTTCAATTTCACAGTCTTTCGGATGATACGTTTGAAAACTTGTGATGAGTGTTTCTAAATGTTCGAGCTGCTCGCGGTATTCTACAGCACTTGCCATAATATTGAGCATGTTGTAATCAATAAGCTCATCATCTGTGTTTTGCTGATTTTTTAAAAATGATTTTGTTAAAAGCTGCTTATATCGGATGCCTTCTTCATCCGCGTCTTCATGTGGCTTGATTTTGCCGACAAACCTCATCAAAATCAGTTCATGCCAGTAAAGCAGGTAATCAAGCTCTTCAGTCAGTGTTTCCTGAAACTCTTCAGGCATATGATAGATGTCGTTTTCTAGACGATGCAGCTTCTTCAATGTATCAAGCGCCCGATTTGCAGTAATAATAGCCTGTCTGAACAGGACAAGTTTTCTTGATTTCACATAAGTTGTTTTTTTAACGTAACTTCTTTCTTCTTTATATAGAAGGTATGTCTGATCAAGCTTGATCATTTTTTCTTTCAGTTTTTCAATATCCTCTTTCAAAATCGAATGCTCTGTCGACTGCCGCATGGACAATCTGATCCACTTCAAAATTTCTTCGGTGTTTTCGACGGTATTATGAATAAGCTTTGTTTCGTACTTAGGAGGCAAAAACAAAAGGTTGACGATAAAGGAAGAAAGCACCCCTAAGATGACTGTGCTTGTTCTGATCAGTGCGAACATTAAAAAGTCGTCACCGGCGGATTCTAAAATCGCAATAACAGTTACAAGAGCAATCGAAATGGTATGTTCAATTTTAAGTTTCAGCATGATTGTAATGACAATAACTGCTGTTAACCCGATCATAATTGGGCTTGGTCCGAAAATAAGGCCGAACACTGTGGCAATCACAGCTCCGATGATATTTGCCTGAACCTGGTCAATAATAATGAGAAAAGAGCGGTAAATCGACGGCTGAATCGCAAATATCGCTGCAATTCCAGCGAAAATCGGCGCGGGAAGCCCGATCCACGAAGCCAAGTAAAGAGCAAGTGTAATCGCAATCCCGGTTTTGAAAATGCGGGCACCAAGTTTCATTGGTTTGTGCGTGCATTCCTTTCTATAGTAAATTGTGTGACATAGCAAATGGCTAATCCTTAAAATTCCCGGTAAGTTTATTTGCTAAACAATTAAGTAATATACAGGGATCAACACAAATATTCAAGCTATTTTTCTAGAAAAAAAGACCAAAATCCTACACGCTGTTTGAATCCATAAAAAAACAGGAGCTCAATGCTCCTGTCAGCTTGTAGAGAAAACGATGTTTTTCTACAAGCTTTTTTTGTTTTACGCTGTTTTTTTGGATATTCAGCTGATTTCAAAAACAGAAAAAGAGCTCCCACATACCTAGCCCTGCTTGGCTAGG
>NZ_JAUMKF010000027.1:0-37344 GCF_030519405.1 Bacillus sp. C28GYM-DRY-1 | reverse complement strand
TGATATTCAACTCCTGCATGATCTCTTTCATAGGTACGCCTGCCAATCTCATGTCTACAGCCTTCTGTTTCACTTCAAGCGGATAACTCACTCTTGTCCCCATAGAAAAAACACCTCCAAGTCTAATTTCGGATAACAATCATCCGTATTCAAACTTGAAGGTGTTTTTATTTGTCTCATCTTATGGGGTCAGTCCCCCCAAAGGCTTCGGGGGTTTTTATTGATTACTTCATCCATTCGGTATGGAAGATACCCTCTTTATCTGTACGCTCATAAGTATGGGCGCCAAAGTAGTCACGCTGCGCTTGGATTAGGTTTGCAGGCAGGACAGCTGTGCGGTAGCTGTCATAGTAAGCTAAAGCGCTTGAGAATGACGGCACTGGCACACCTTGGGCGACTGCAAGTGAAATCACTTGGCGAAGCGCTCCTTGGTAGCTTTCTACAATATTTTTGAAGTAGCTGTCAAGAAGAAGGTTGTCAAGCTCAGGTTCGCGATCGTAAGCTTCTTTGATCTTCTGAAGGAACGCTGCGCGGATGATGCAGCCGCCGCGGAAGATCATAGCGATTTCGCCATATTTCAGATCCCAGTTATATTCTTCAGAAGCAGCTTTCATTTGGGCAAATCCTTGCGCGTAAGAACAGATTTTGCTCATGAACAGCGCTTTTCTGACCGCTTCAATCAGCTCTTCTTTATTTTCTGTAACAGGCTTCACGTCTGGTCCTGAAAGAAGGCCGCTCGCTTTCACACGCTCTTCCTTCATAGCTGAGATAAAGCGCGCGAATACAGACTCAGTAATAATCGGAAGCGGAACACCTAAATCAAGCGCACTTTGGCTTGTCCATTTTCCTGTTCCTTTTTGTCCTGCTTTATCAAGAATCACATCAACAAGCGGTTTGCCTGTCTCTTCGTCTTTTTTTGTGAAGATGTCGGCTGTAATCTCAATCAGGTAACTGTCAAGCTCACCTTTATTCCATTCAGCGAAAACTTCATGAAGCTCATCAGCTGAAAGGCCTAGCACCTGTTTCAAAATGAAGTAAGATTCAGAGATCAGCTGCATATCTCCGTATTCAATACCGTTATGCACCATTTTTACGTAATGGCCGGCACCGTCTGGACCGATATATGTCGTACAAGGTTCTCCGTCAACTTTTGCAGAAATCGCTTCAAGAATCGGCTTCACAAGCTCATGTGCTTCTTTTTGTCCGCCAGGCATGATAGAAGGCCCTTTAAGCGCTCCTTCTTCTCCGCCCGAAACACCTGTTCCGATAAAGTGAATGCCGCTTTCAGCGAGTTCTTTGTTACGGCGCTGTGTGTCTTTATAGTATGTATTTCCGCCGTCAATTAAAATATCATCCTTCTCTAGATGAGGAAGAAGAGATTGAATTGTCGCATCTGTTGCAGCTCCCGCTTTAACCATTAATAAGATTTTGCGCGGTGTTTCCAAGGATTGGACAAACTCTTCAATGCTGTATGTGCCAACAACATTTTTTCCTTTTGCCTCCTGCAAAAACTCCTCAGTTTTACTGCTTGATCTGTTGTAAACAGAAACAGAAAATCCCCGGCTTTCGATATTTAAAGCCAGATTTTTACCCATGACCGCAAGCCCGATAACTCCGATTTGTTGTTTTGACATATTCTAACGTCCCTTCTGCAAACGTTTTAATCATTTTAAAATTTAAATTAAAATAAAATGATATTTATAATAAAGAAATTACCATACATTCACCCTGTTTTTCAAGCTATTCAACTTTTCTTTTCATCCTGAAAAAAATCCTTATTAAAGCTTGTTCCCTTTGTTTTGCTCTCCTCTTTTTTTACCCTTGCCCCTTTTCTGATCAGCTTGGCACCGTACTTTTCATTCAGCTTTTCCATCATCTGCTGAATGGGCTCATCCTTCGCATCTTCATTAAAATTGAACAAATCAAGCTGTTTATAAGCCTGTTCTTTTTCTACTAAATCCGTTCCGGTAATGCCAAGCAGCCTGACAGGATTTTTATTCCAATGTTTAAAAAAGAGGTGCTCCGCTTCTTTCATAATCTCATTTTTTTGATCGATCGGATTTTTCAGCGTGATGCTTCTGGTGATGGTTTTCCAATCTGCATATCTAATCATAATAAAAAGCTTCGAAGCCATGACTTCCTTGCGCTGTAAGCGGTCACTCACGGAAGCCGCAAGCCTTCTGAAAACGCCTAACAGCTCTTCTTCATCACTGGTATCATGTGAAAGTGTCGATGAATTGCCGACGCTTTTAAATTCGTAAATGCGCTCCGGGTCAACTGGCGCATGATGAATGCCATTTGCTTTATTTTTAAGGCGCGGCCCATTGATGCCAAGCAGACGCTTCAGCGAGTGTTCATCAGCTGCTGCTAACTCTCTAATCGTATGGATGCCGAGTCCCTTTAGCTTTTCCGCTGTCTTTTTGCCAACTCCGTGCATCTCTCCCACAGGAAGCGGCCAAAGGATATCAGGCACTTCTCTCTTTCTTAAAATCGTGATGCCAAGCGGTTTTTTCATATCAGACGCCATCTTTGCGAGAAACTTATTCGGCGCGATCCCTATGCTTGACGGAAGCAACAGCTCTTTTTGCAGCCTGCTTTGAATTTCTTTTGCCGTCTCAAGAGCGCGGCTGCTGTATGGTGTCTCGGTCATATCCATATAGCCTTCGTCGATGGAGACAGGCTCCACCAGGTCAGTATATTCGCGGAGAATGTTAAACATCGCTCTTGAGGAGCTTCTATAGCGGTCAAAGTTCGGCGGAAGAACGATGAGCTCAGGACAATTCCGCTTCGCTTCCCAAACCGGCATCGTTGTTTTGACGCCGCGCGCTCTTGCTTCGTAGCTGCATGTTACCACGATGCCCTTTCGCTCCTTTACGTTTCCGGCAACTGCGACCGGCTTCCCCCGGAGAGCCGGATCATATGCCATTTCCACCGATGCATAGAAGCTATTCATATCAATATGGAAAATAATTCGGCTCTTTCCCTGCATAAACAAATCTCCTTTTCGTTCATTAGACAACGGCTTGTACATATAGTAAAATGAAGGTATTGAATGGATGTGATGACAATGTTTGTGGAATCGATAAATGACGTTTTATTCTTAGTCGATTTTTTCACAATTATTCTTCCGGCTCTGACGGCAATCGGGATTGCATTCCTCTTACGAGAGTGCCGTGCCGGCGAGCACTGGAAATCAAAACGAACAGATGAACATCAGACGGTCTTTCACATTAACCGAACAGACTTTCTTCTTATTATATATCATCGCATTACAACTTGGATACGTAAAGTCTTCCGCATGAATTCGCCTGTGAACGATGATGAAGACGCCAGTTCCCTTCTTTTATAAACCGCATTTATAAAAAGGAGGAGAACAAATTTGTTAAAAACATATCAAAAACTTTTGGCAATGGGTATCTTTTTAATCATATTATGCTCGGGCAATGCTGCATTTGCGGCGAGTAATCAGGTGGGAGGCCTCAGCAACGTAGGTTTTTTCCACGACTATTTAATCGAACCGTTTTCCGCTCTTCTTAAGGGTGTTGCCGGGCTGTTTCACGGGGAATACGGACTTTCTATTATTCTCGTCACCATTATTGTGCGTGTCGTAGTACTGCCTTTGTTTGTCAATCAGTTTAAAAAACAGCGCATGTTCCAAGAGAAAATGGCAGTTATTAAACCTCAGGTTGACAGCATTCAGGCCAAATTAAAAAAAACGAAGGACCCGGAAAAGCAAAAAGAACTGCAAATGGAAATGATGAAGCTGTATCAAGAACACAATATCAATCCGCTTGCCATGGGATGTCTCCCCATGCTGATTCAGTTTCCTATTGTGATTGGGTTTTATTACGCGATTCGCTCTACACCTGAAATTGCGTCACATTCGTTTTTATGGTTCAGTTTAGGACAATCTGACATTCTCGTGTCTCTTAGTGCGGGAGTTATGTACTTTGTTCAAGCCTATGTCGCCCAAAAACTGAGCGCCAAATATTCCGCTGTCCCGCAAAATCCGGCGGCGCAGCAATCCGCAAAACTGATGGTGTTCATCTTCCCTGTGATGATGACGATTTTCTCGCTTAACGTTCCGGCAGCTCTTCCGCTGTACTGGTTCACAAGCGGACTGTTCCTGACAGTGCAAAACATTGTCCTTCAGATGACATACCATAAAACCAAAAAAGCCGCCGCTCTTACTGAGCCGGTCAAATAATGAAACAACCCCGAGCAAAAAGCCGGGGTTGTTTTTTGTATCTTACCACTGTCATGGCTGACGCGAAAATGGTCATCCTAAAAAACAGCCGTATCGTTTAAAAAGTAACAAATCGGGAATACCTTTACTCACATCTAAATGAAAGGAGCATAAACGTGACAGATCGGGCTGAGCAAAAAATTATTTCTGTGCCAGAAGGAATTTGGATCATGAGACAAACCTGGAATGATGTCTTATTTGCCCACTGGCCTGTTGATGTTTCTATCCTTCGCGCTTTGGTACCGTCCGTTTTAGAATTAGATACATATAACGGGCAAGCTTGGATCAGCATGCTTCCCTTTATGCTCACGAACCTGAGGGCGCGTTATCTTCCTGCCATTCCCGGTGCGCGTGCATTTCCTGAGCTTAACCTCCGCACTTATGTCACGTATAAAGGCAAGCCCGGCATTTATTTTTTTAGCTTAGATGCCGATCATCGACTGGCGGTCCTTGGCGCTCGCACATTCTTTCATCTGCCTTATTTTTACGCGAATATGAAAGCCGAAAAAAACGATGATGGCATTGACTACGTCAGCAAGCGGAAAGATGACAAAGAAGCAGCATTCCACGCCGCATACCGGCCCATTTCAGCTCCTTTTACAGCAGAAAAGGATTCGCTCGATTACTGGCTGACGGAACGATACAGGCTCTACACCACTTATCGCAATAAGCTCTATTACGAAGACATTCATCATCATCCGTGGCTGCTGCAACATTCAGAAGCCGAGTTTTCCGTCAATACGGTGGCTGATGCTCACGGCATTACACTGCCAGAGTCAGACCCCTTGCTTCATTACGCTAAAAAGCAGGACGTGTTATTTTGGCCGCTCAGGCAATGGCGCTGAATGCAAAAAAAACCCGAGTCGGGGCTGGCCCGCTCGGGTTTTCTTTTTTTATTTTGCCGCCTCTTCAATAATGGCAACAACCATTTCTGCCGTTTTGGCGAGTTCTTCAACCGGCATTTTTTCATTTTTTGTATGAATTTGCTCATAACCGACAGCAAGGTTAACCGTCGGGATGCCATGACCTGCAATAACGTTAGCATCGCTTCCGCCGCCGCTCGTTTGCAGCTCGCTCGGGCGTCCGATTTTAGCTGCGGCTTTTTTCGCGATTTCAACAACTTGGTCGCCGTCTTGATATTTGAATCCAGGATACATGACTTCAATTTCGACTTCTGCGCGTCCGCCCAAATCAGCTGCGGCCTCTTCAAAAGCAGCTTTCATTTTTTGAACCTGAGCTTCCATTTTCTCAGGAACTAATGAGCGTGCTTCAGCAAGAATATGGACTTCGTCGCACACAATGTTTGTCTGTGTGCCGCCTTCAAACCGGCCGATGTTTGCTGTTGTTTCTTCATCGATACGGCCCAATGGCATTTTTGAAATGGCTTTGCTTGCGATTGTAATCGCTGAAATGCCTTTTTCAGGTTCAACGCCGGCATGTGCGGTTTTCCCGTAAATTGCCGCTCTAACCTTCGCTTGTGTCGGCGCAGCCACAATGATATTTCCGACTTTCCCGTCTGAGTCAAGGGCATAGCCGTAGGATGCCGTGATCATAGAACGGTCAAGCGCCTTCGCTCCGATCAGGCCTGATTCTTCGCCTACTGTAATAATGAATTCAATTGTGCCATGTTCAATGTTTTCTTCTTTCAGCACTTTAATCGCTTCAAACATGGCAGCCAGTCCCGCTTTATCATCGGCGCCTAAAATTGTAGTGCCGTCTGTTTTGACATAACCGTTCTCTACAACCGGTTTTACGCCGTTTCCGGGTACAACTGTGTCCATATGAGATGTAAAATAAATGGTATCTGTTTGTTTTGTTCCTTTTAATGTGCAGATCAGGTTTCCGGCTCCGTGGCCAGTGATATCCATTGTATCGTCTTCCTTTACATCCACACCTAAATCAGAAAATTTTTGTTTCAGCACTTTGCAGATTTCTGATTCGTGTTTTGTCTCTGAGTCAATTTGGACAAGTTCTAAAAATTCTTCCAGCAGGCGTTTTTCATTCACCATTTGTAAGTCCCTCCATGTTAAAGCGGTATGTTACCGTGCTTTTTTTTCGGTCTCTCTTCTGTCTTATGTGCAAGCATGTGAAAAGCTTGAATCAGTCTTTTCCTTGATTCTTCCGGCAAAATGATGTCATCGACCATTCCGCAGGCCGCTGCTTTATATGGGCCGGCGTTTTCCTTTTTGTATTCAGCTGTTTTTTCTCGTTTTGTCTTTTGCGGGTCGGCTGAAGCTTTTATTTCCTTTTCATACAAAATTGATACCGCGCCTTCTGGCCCCATCACTGCGATTTCAGCATTCGGCCATGCAAACACAAGATCAGCTCCGATCGCTTTGCTGTTCATAGCGACATAGGCGCCGCCATACGCTTTTCTGATAATGAGCGTGACTTTTGGGACGGTCGCTTCTGCATAGGCAAACAATAATTTTGCTCCGTGTCTGATAATTCCGTTATGCTCCTGCTGAACACCCGGCAGAAACCCCGGAACATCCTCGACAGTTAGCAGCGGTATATCAAATGCATCACAAAAACGGATGAACCTCGCTGCTTTATCAGCAGCGTCAATCGTCAGGCTGCCCGCCAGGTGCTTTGGCTGGCTCGCAACGATGCCGATTGTTTTTTCACCTAGCCTTGCAAATCCGATGACAATGTTCTTCGCAAAAAACGGCTGAATCTCAAAAAAAGACTGCGGATCAGCCAGTTCCTTAATCACCGACCGAACATCATACGGTTTTGTCGTGTCAGCGGGCACCAGACGGTTTAATGACGGTCTGGAAGCCTCTTTCTCTGGCGTCGTCGCTGCTGTCTGGCCATTCAGCGGCAAATAAGACAGCAGCTTTTTCACTCCTGTCAGTACCTCCTTCTCCGAATGTCCGGAAAAGTGGGCGTTTCCGCTGACGGCATTATGTATTCCCGCTCCGCCTAAGCTCTCCGCATCAACCTGTTCTCCTGTCACTTTTTCAATCACCTTTGGCCCGGTAATAAACATCCGGCCGGTCTGTTCAGCCATAAATATAAAATCTGTGAGTGCCGGAGAATATACAGCGCCTCCAGCGCACGGCCCTAAAATAACCGATATTTGCGGAATGACTCCGGAATATAGCACGTTTCGGTAAAATATGTGACCGTATCCATCTAATGATACCACACCCTCTTGAATTCTCGCACCACCTGAGTCATTCAGCCCGATAATCGGCGCCTTATTTTTTGCTGCCAGGTCCATCAGAGCGCAGATTTTTTTGGCATGGGTTTCGCCAAGCGCCCCGCCGAATACTGTGAAGTCTTGCGCAAATACATATACAGATCGTCCGTCAATTGTCCCGTACCCTGTCACGACCCCATCCCCTAAAATGCGCTGTTCTTTTGTTAACACTTGACTTTCCATGAAAGGATGCAGCTCGATAAAGCTATCCTGATCAAGAAGAAACGTGATCCTTTCCCGAGCGGTGAGTTTTCCCTTTTGCCGCTGCCTTGCCAGCTTTTCATGTCCTCCGCCTTGTTCTGCCTGCCCGCGTCTCGTATATAAATGATCGATATGCTCATTCATGTTCATTGGTTTGGTCTCCTTTCGGTTCGCAAAGCTCTATAAGAACGCCGTTTGTTTCCCGCGGAGAAAGAAATGCAATCCTTTTCCTGTTTGCTCCCTGTCTCGGATACCTGTCAATTAATTGAACTTTCCGGTCAGACAATGCTTGGAGCTTTTCAGATAGGCTGTTGCACAAAAATGCAATATGATGGAGCCCCTGCCCTTTCTTCTCCAAAAATAAACGGACGGGGCTGTCAGCTGTCAACGGCTCTATCAGCTCCAGCTTGACGCTTCCTGCTTGGAAAAAAGCAACATTCACCTTTTGTTCTTCAACCGTTTCTTGATGAAGAAACACAAGCCCCAATATATCCTCATAAAAGCTTCTCGCTTCTTCTATCGAAAAAACGGCTATCCCGATATGGTCAAGCCTGTTCATTTTATCCCTGCTTTCCTTCAATAGATATCGCTTGTCCGTCCATTCAAAACACGCTAAAATATAGACAGATTGTCTAAGGAGTGAAATCATGTCACAAAAACTGATGAAAAGCGTTTTGATTGTGATTTTGGGAGTTTTTATTCTTTCAACTGTACTCTCAGGAATCGTCATGTTTTTATAACGATAAAAAAGCAGGCGGCCTTACTGAATGGGAACATCCTGCTTTTTTATCAGAGCTCTATGCTCAATGGCAATCTCCTCAAAAGATCGGGTGTCGTTTGTAATCAGCACTCTTGTCCCCACCGGAATTTTTTCAAACAAATGAACGACCTCACCGTTATGCATACGAATACAGCCGTTAGACACAAAATTTCCTATTGAGTCTTCCCGGTTAGTCCCATGAATTCCGTAAATCCGCCCGTCTGTTCCATTCGCGTCAAATCCGATCCACCTCGCCCCAAGCGGATTGTCAGGAGATCCCCCTTCAATATTTTTCTTTCTGTAGTAAGGATTCACTGCTTTTACCGTTACCGAAAATTCCCCTTCTGGCGTCAGCTCGTCTGTTTTTCCGGTCGCCACGCTGTACACGCCGTCTACTTTATTATCGAGGATGACAGCAAGTTCGTTTGTTCTCTTGTTGACAATGACATACGGATCGCCCGGCAGCGGGTTTTCGCCGAGCGGCCAAATCGGTGAAATCATCATCATAAAAATTGAACATAAGAAAAAACGCATAAGCTCCTCCTTTTTCATTAGGTTGACCAATGAAGGAAGAGCTCATGCGAATCAGCCGAGTGATTTTTGCGATTTTATCCCTTTAAAATAACTTTTAATCACTAAATATTGTTCCATTTCACCGAGAAGATGGAAAAGAGCGGCTCTTGCTTCAAATTCCTCTCTTGTCGCCGGGAGCGGCATCTCCTCGAATTCTTTTCTCATATCAGCAAGTCTTTTCAGAAATTTGTACGCTGTATTTCCCGGGTGGATCGCTTCCCGCAAATTGTGGATAAATTCAGCGATTATTTTTCCCTGATCCACCGTAATGGAGATAGAAGTCACTTTAGGAAGAAGGCGTTCAATAATTTCAAATTGCTTTTCTCTCATTTTAAAATAATGATAATGCTGATTTTCGTAGCGCAAAATGTGGTTTTGCACATCCCGGTATGCCAGGTTTTTCGCCTCCGTAATGAGCTGGTGTGTTTCCGGAATTTCTTTTCCAGTCCAATCTTGCTCACCAGTTAACAAATACCGCTCTATTTCCGCGAAAATGACAGCAAAGTTATCCTCTATCTTTTTACGATAGGCAATCAGTTTCCGGTCAAGGCTCGGCATATACAAGTTCATCAAAAGAGCGACACCAATACCAACCGTAATCAACTGAACTTCATTCCAAATGAAAGCAAGCGTAATGCCGCCGGACATGTATAAATGAAGGATAATAACTGAACTGGTGACAATTCCCTCGTTAATTTTTAAGAGGACAGTTATCGGGATGAATATCAGGAGAAGCGCTCCGATAACAAACGGGTGATAGCCAATCAGCTCAAAAAAGAGAAACGAAAAAAGAATTGCCAGACAGCATGCCGCAAAGCGGGCCCACGATGCCTGAAGCGACCGTTTTTGTGTGATTTGAATGCACAAAATGGTGATGATTCCTGCTGAGGCGAAGTTTTGCAAATGCAAAAGCTGGCTTATATAAATAGCCAAAGCTGTTCCAAGCGCGGTCTTTATTGTGCGGTAACCAATTTTAAACATGTCGGACTCCATTTCTATTTGTTTCTTCAATAAAAAAGAAGAAGCAATCAGCCTTCTTCTTTTTTCTATATTCTATAATATTTTCTCTAAAAAGTCCTGCGCTCTTTTGGATTTTGGCGAAAGAAAAAATTCTTTCGGATTGCCGTCCTCGACAATCATTCCTTGATCCATAAATAACACACGGTCAGCGACTTCTTTTGCGAAACCCATTTCATGCGTGACAATCACCATAGTCATACCGGTTACGACCAATTCTTTCATCACCTGGAGCACTTCTTTGACCATCTCCGGGTCAAGTGCAGAGGTCGGTTCGTCAAACAGCATGATTTCCGGATTCATTGCAAGAGCCCGAGCGATGGCGACACGCTGCTTTTGTCCGCCAGACAAGCGGTTTGGATAGTCATTTCTCTTTTCAAACAAACCGACTTTGCGGAGCAGTTCTTCGGCTTTTTCCTGTGCAGCCTGTTTTGATTCTTTTTTGACATTGACAGGCGCGTACATGATATTTTCGAGAACCGTTTTGTGCGGAAAGAGATGAAAATGCTGAAAAACCATCCCGATGTTTTCCCGGACCTTTAAAGTATTGGTTTTCGCCTTCGTGATCTCCTTGTCTTTGATGGTAATGGTTCCGCCGTTAGGCTTCTCCAACAGGTTTAAACAGCGAAGGAACGTTGATTTGCCTGAGCCTGAAGGACCGATTACGGCAACAACTTCACCTTCTGCGATTGTTGTTGAAATGTTTTTTAATACTTCGTGTTTCCCAAATGATTTTGACAGCTTTTCAATCTTAATCATTGGATTTCAGCTTCCTTTCTACAGCCTTGCCGATAAACGTTAAAATCAGGACAAGCACATAATAAATCAATCCGGCGATAATGAGCGGCTCAAGGTAATTATAAGTGGCGGCGCCTGATTGATAAGCGCGTCTCATGACATCACCTAGCCCGATGACGGTGACGATCGCCGATTCTTTTGTTAACGTAATTAATTCATTTACAATTGCAGGTGATATATTTTTAAAGGCCTGCGGCAACAGCAGATCCTTCATCATTTTTCCGTACGGGACACCAAGTGCGACAGCCGCCTCTTTTTGCCCTTTATCAATGGCGTTGATCCCGGCTCTGATAATTTCCGAAACATAAGCTGCGGAATTTAATGACAATGCGACAACCGCCGCCCAAAACTGGTCAATTTGAAAGCCGAGCAGCTGCGGAAGCCCGAAATAGACAATCATAAGCTGCAGCACTAAAGGCGTACCGCGGAACACTGATGTATAAAAATCAGCGATCCAGATCAGCGGGCGGAACGTGCTGATCTTGCATAAGCTTAGCACAATACCGAGAATAAGTCCGATAATGGCTGATACGATAACAATTTTTAAAGTAATTGCCAAGCCTTCTAATATAAAAGGAATTTGGGGGATCGTTGCTGAAAAATCCAAATTCATAGTCTTTGTCTCCTTTTCTTACGGAAAAAAGATTTCCTGTTCAATAAAAAGGCTCAACGAAAAAGTTGAGCCGCTTTTTTACTTCTCGCCAGTGAACCATTTCTTCTTCAATTTCTCGAGCTCTCCGTTATCTTCCATTTCTTTGAGGGCTTTATTGAATTTGTCTGTCAGTTCACTGTCCTTTCTGAAAGCAATCGCTGAACCGGCTTCCTCCGCTTTCGCATCAGGAATCTCGAAGCCTTGCAAGTCGTCATTTGATTTGAAATACCCTTCTGCCACCATGTCTTCGATAATCGCAGCATCAAAGCGGTCAGATTTGATTTCCTGCACTAAATCAGAAATTCTGTTGCGGTCTTCTGTTTGAAAACCATATTCCGGAGAAAGCTCTTTCCCCTTCTCTTCCTGAATAGAGCCAAGCTGAACGCCGACTGTTTTTCCTTTCAGGTCTTTCAGAGATGTAATGCCGCTGTCTTTTTTGCTGACAATCATATGGTTCGCTGTGTAGTACACATCGGAAAAATCAACTTGTTTTTTACGCTCAGGCGTCGGTGTCATTCCTGACAGAACCAGATCCACCTGTTTTGATTTCAGCGCTGTAATTAAGCTGTTGAAGTCCATATCCTGCACTTCAATTTCATAGCCAGTCTTCTTCGCCAGCGCTTTTGCCAACTCTACATCAAAGCCGACAATATCATCGCCTTCTTTATATTCAAACGGTTTGTAATCCGCCGAAGTACCCATAATTAATTTTTTCTTTCCGCTTTCTGAACCAGAACTGCTTGAGCCGCAAGCAGATAATGCAAAGGTGATGCACGCAGCTACAAGTAATAAGAGCCATTTCTTCATAATCCATTTCCCCCATATTCATTACTTTTAGTGTATTTGAATATTTATTCGTTAATTTGTATTTTAAACAGTTTCTTATTTTTATGCAATACTATTTTCAAAAATTTCTTCAAGCTTATTTTCCCAACGGTTTCTTTTTGATATTACTAGATAAAAATAGATTCGTTGCATAATCCAATTGAATAATCTCTTAATATTTATTCATATCTCTTTGGGGTTTTATGCATAAAAAAACCCGGATCTGCTTAGGCACCCGGGTTTTTCGTCTTATACTTCTTCACAATATTCTTCAAAGGCTTCTTGCAGCTTTGCCACTACTGCCATCGGCTCATGTCCTTCAATTTCATGGCGCTCTACCATTTTCATGATTTTTCCGTCTTTCAAAATCGCAAAGGACGGAGAAGATGGCGGATATCCTTCAAAATAGTCACGCGCTCGCGCTGTCGCTTCTTTATCCTGTCCGGCAAAGACGGTAACGAGCTGATCAGGTCTTTTATCATAGTGAACGGAATGGTAGGCAGCCGGTCTTGCAATTCCTCCGGCACATCCGCAAACAGAGTTTACCATGACTAACGTCGTTCCTTTTTTCGTAAGTGCCTCATCCACCTCTTCAGCGGTTTTCAGCTCAGTGTATCCGGCAGCAGTAATTTCTTGTCTCGCTTGGCGGACAATATCATTCATAAATAAATTAAAATCCATGTTCAATGAAGACCTCTCCTTTTTTATCATCTGTTCTTATGATAGCAAGGAAACGTCCATATCGGCAAATAACATTGCTTAGCCGTACACTTTTTTGGTCTCCGTTTACAGCTTACATGAATAGGGGATTATATAACCAGATGTAAAATAAAGGAGCAGTTTTGTATGAGCCATCGGAAAGCGTTACTAATTCATAACGGAAATGCCGGCAACAAAAATATAGAAAAAGCATTAGGGGCTGTGGTACCGGTATTATCACAAGCTTTAGATGAGGTGACCGTTAAAGAGACAAAGAAAAAAGACGATGCGTATTATTTTTGCCAATCCATTGATGATTCTGTAGACACTGTCTTTATTCTCGGCGGCGACGGCACAGTCCATCAATGCATTAATGCCATCAGCGCTTTAGAAAGAAAGCCTGCGGTCGGGATTTTGCCCGGCGGAACGTGCAATGACTTTTCAAGAGTGCTGGGCATCCCTCAAAATCTCGCAAAAGCGGCGGAAGCACTTGTGTCAGGAAAAAAAACTAGCGTAGATGTATGTCAGATGAACGAGCGTTATTTTTTAAATTTCTGGGGGATCGGTCTGATTACAGAAACGTCGAATCAGATCAACGAAACCTCAAAAGCATTATTGGGAAAAATCAGCTATTATACAAGTGCACTCCGAACAGTCTCATCTGCCGGATCATTTCCGATGACATTAAAAATTGATGGAAAAGAAATTAAAGAAGAAGCCGTTATGCTGCTTGTTATGAACGGACAATACATTGGAACGAACCGAATTCCCCTGCCGGATGCCAGTATAGATGACGGCTTACTCGATATCCTCATCTGCCGCAGCACCAATCTCTCCGCATTGCGGGAGCTGATGAGCATGGAACAGGGCACAATTGATCGGTTTACCGGAGAGCTTTCCTATATCCAGGCCTCTCGAGTCGAAATTGAAACGGACACTGTCAAAAAGGTTGATACAGATGGAGAAATCTATACTCATACGCCTGCGGTGATTCAAGTCCTGCCGCGGCACATTGATATGCTAGTCCCGTAAAGATTTTGTAAATCCGTTGACTCTCCACTAAGAGGAGGCATTAGAGTATAAGGGATACACTTTTGAAAAAGGGGAAGTTACATGGAGAAACAAAATATCACCTTAACAATATTATTAACCAATTTATTTATTGCGTTTTTGGGGATCGGACTTGTGATCCCAGTAACACCTACCATTATGAATGAACTGCATTTATCAGGCACTGCGGTTGGCTATATGGTCGCCTGCTTCGCTGTTACACAGCTCATTATTTCACCAATAGGCGGAAGGTGGGTTGACCGCTTCGGACGTAAAATTATGATCGTGATCGGCCTGTTTTTCTTTAGTGTTTCGGAGTTTTTATTCGGTATGGGACAAACAGTTGAGGTTTTATTTATCTCCCGTATGCTTGGCGGTGTCAGCGCTGCCTTTATTATGCCTGGGGTCACGGCTTTTATCGCGGATATCACGACCATTAAAACACGGCCAAAAGCGCTAGGTTATATGTCAGCTGCTATTTCAACGGGCTTTATTATCGGGCCTGGCATCGGGGGATTTTTAGCGGAAATCTATTCTCGTTTGCCTTTTTTCTTTGCGGCAGCCTTTGCTTTGCTGGCAGCCATTTTATCAATATTCACGCTGCGCGAGCCGGAACGAAATCCTGAAAATCAGGACAGGAAAGGACAAAAAACAGGGTTCAAACGGATTTTTGCACCCATGTATTTCATTGCTTTTCTCATTATCTTGATTTCGTCTTTTGGTTTAGCGTCATTTGAATCTTTATTTGCGTTATTCGTTGACCATAAATTCGGATTTTCAGCCAGCGATATTGCGATTATGATTACAGGAGGAGCGATTGTCGGCGCTATTACGCAAGTCCTCTTATTTGACCGCTTTACAAGGTGGTTTGGCGAAATCCGTTTAATTCGGTATAGCTTAATTCTCTCGACGAGTCTGGTATTCATTATGACAGCCGTGAATTCTTATGTTGCGATTCTGCTGGTTACAGTCACCGTATTTGTCGGATTTGATCTCATGCGGCCTGCGGTGACGACCTATCTGTCAAAGATTGCTGGGAATGAACAGGGGTTCGCCGGCGGTATGAATTCGATGTTTACAAGTATCGGAAATGTGTTCGGGCCTATTATCGGCGGAATGCTGTTCGATATTGATGTAAACTACCCATTCTACTTTGCAACGGTGACTTTAGCCATAGGCATTGCGCTGACTATTGCTTGGAAAGCGCCTGCACATCTAAAAGCCAGCACATAATAAAAAGCGTATTCTTTGTGTACTGCAAAGAATGCGCTTCTTCATTATACTGATCATAGAAGGAGTGGTGGCATGAAAGAATCGTATTACTCAATTGGAGAAGTTTCAAAGCTGGCAAATGTGTCGATTAAAGCGCTCCGTTATTACGATAAAATTGATTTATTTAAACCCGCCTACGTCAACCCGGATACCAACTACCGCTATTATACAGATTCTCAGCTCTATCATCTTGATTTGATTAAATCATTGAAATATATTGGCACACCTTTAGAAGAGATGAAAAAGGCACAGGAATTAGAGATGGAGGAACTGTTTGCTTTTTATACAGAGCAGGAAAAGCAAATCAGGGAGAAATTAGATTTTTTATCAACATTAGAGCAGTCCATTTCCTTGGTGAAAAAGCGGATGAAGCGGCAGATGGAATACCCTGCGCTCGGCGAGGTGTTTGTTTTGGATGAAGAAGAAACACGCATCATTCAGACAGAGGCAGAGGGAATTGGGCCTGAAAACGTGCTCAACGCCTCCTACAGCAAATTAAAAAAATTTATCGAATCAGCAGATGGATTTACAAATAATAGCTACGGTGCCACTTTCTCGTTTCAGCCGTACACCAGCATTGATGAAATGACTTACCGTCATATCTTTACCCCTGTATTGACGAATAAACAAATATCCGCCATTACGCCGGATATGGAAATCACCACGATACCTAAGGGCAGATATGTTTGTATCGCCTATCATTTTTTACCTGAGCATTATTTTCTCAACTTACAGAAGCTTATCAAGTATATCGCAGACCATCATTTAACAGTTGCCAGTGATGTTTACGAGTTAATTATACCGGTACATTACTCCCCCAAAAAACAAGAAGAATATCGGGTCGAAATGAAAATCCGAATCGCTGAATAATGCTGTATAGAAAAAGAGCATTTTTTGAAGTTACATTTCAAAAAACGCTCTTTTTGCTTATTAGTAAACAGATGTTTTCTCGTCAATCGATTCTAAAATTTGCTTCACACGCCCGAGGAATCGTCCGCACACAAGGCCGTCAAGCACTCTGTGATCCAAGGACAGGCACAGATTGACCATGTCTCTGACAGCAATCATGCCATGATCCATGACAACCGGGCGTTTGACAATGGATTCCACTTGAAGAATCGCAGCCTGAGGGTAGTTGATGATGCCCATCGATTGAACTGAACCGAACGAACCTGTGTTGTTTACGGTAAACGTTCCCCCCTGCATATCATCTGCTGAGAGTTTTCCGTCTCTTACTTTTTTGGCAAGGTCAGTAATTTCTCTTGCAATGCCTTTAATTGTTTTTTCATCAGCATTTTTAATCACCGGAACAAATAAAGAATCCTCTGTCGCAACCGCGATTGAAATATTGATATCCTTTTTCTGAATGATTTTATCGCCCGCCCACATGCTATTCATTTGCGGAAATTCTTTTAACGCCTGAGCGACCGCTTTGACGAAAAAGGCGAAGAACGTTAAATTAAAGCCTTCTGTCTTCTTAAAAGAATCTTTTATACTGTTGCGGTATGCTACCATATTTGTGACGTCGACTTCCATCATCGTCCAAGCATGCGGAATTTCTGTTTTACTTCGTTTCATATTGGAAGCAATTGCTTTTCTTACGCCTGTAACAGGGATTTCTATATCTCCGGCTGTAGACGCAGGATAGCAAGTCTCTTCCTTCTTCGGCTCTGTTTTTGCTGAAGACGCAGGTGCAGGAGCTGCTGTTTTCGGCTCCTCAGGTCGTTCTTGCACGCCGCCTGTTTCAATGATGCGCTGAATATCTTTTCGCGTAATGCGCCCGCCGGCACCTGTTCCTGTCACTTGATCAAGATCAATTCCGTGCTCTCCGGCCAAACGAAGTACAGCTGGCGAGTAGCGCTTTTTATTGGGCTGACTGGCTTCTTCGGCGCGGCTTTCTGCAGCAGGTGTCTCCGCTGCTGCTGACGACTCCGGTTGCTCTTGCTTTTGTTCACCCGGGTTGGCGCCTTCTGTTTCGATTTTGCAAATGATTTCCCCGACTTGCAGGGTCTGGCCTTCTTCACCCACAAGCTCTGTTATCGTACCTGTAAAAGAAGACGGAACCTCTGCATTCACCTTATCTGTCATAACTTCCGCGATCGCATCGTATTTGTTCACTTTATCACCGGGGGCAACAAGCCATTTGCTGATCGTCCCCTCTGTCACGCTTTCTCCAAGCTGCGGCATCGTCATTTGTTCAATTGCCATGATTGTAACCTCCTTACGTCTTTAAAACTCCGCTAATTCTCTCATCGCCGCTTCCACTTTATCAGGGTTGACCATAAAGTATTTTTCCATTGTCGGCGCATAAGGCATAGCCGGAATATCAGGTCCTGCAAGCCGTTTGATCGGCGCGTCTAAGTCGAACAGACAATGCTCGGATATAATCGCGGCCACCTCACTCATGATGCTGCCTTCTTTTGTATCCTCTGTGACCAAAAGAACCTTGCCGGTTTTGGATGCGGCTTCGATGATCGCTTCTTTATCGAGCGGATAAACCGTTCTTAAATCCACCACATGCACTGAAATGCCATCTTTTTCGAGACGTTCTGCAGCCTGTAACGCGAAGTGGACGCAGAGGCCGTATGTGATCACTGTAATATCGTCGCCTTCCCGTTTTACATCAGCCTTGCCGATTGGCAGGACATAATCATCTGCCGGAACCTCTCCTTTTATCAGGCGGTATGCACGTTTGTGCTCAAAAAACAGCACCGGATCTTCATCACGAACTGCGGCTTTTAAGAGGCCTTTCGCGTCATATGGCGTTGAAGGCATCACTATCTTCAGTCCGGGCTGATTGGCGAAAATCGCTTCGACTGACTGAGAATGATAAAGGGCCCCGTGTACACCTCCGCCGTATGGCGCTCTGACGACAATCGGACAGCTCCAATCATTGTTACTGCGGTAACGGATTTTAGCCGCTTCAGAAATAATTTGGTTGATTGCCGGCATAATAAAATCAGCAAACTGCATTTCAGCAATTGGTCTCATCCCGTACATAGCCGCTCCGATGCCGACTCCAGCAATCGCAGATTCAGCAAGTGGCGTATCCATAACACGCTCTTCCCCGAATTGTTCGTAGAGGCCGGCTGTCGCTTTAAACACACCGCCTTTTCTTCCTACATCTTCTCCAAGGACGAAGACGCGAGAATCTCGTTCCATTTCTTCTTTCATCGCCAAATTGATCGCATCAATATATGACATTACTGACATTTGTTCTTCCTCCCTACTTCGCATACACATAATCAAGCGCTGACTCAGGAGCTGCATAAGGGGCGTTCTCCGCTTCATCCGTCGCTTCATTTACGATTGCCATAATTTCATCCAGCATGGTTTGTTCTGTCTCATCGGATAGCAGGCCTGTTTCCTTTAAGTAAGCTTGATAAGTAAGCAGGGGATCACTTTTTTTCGCTTCCTCTACTTCTTCACGGCCTCTGTAGCTGCTATCATCATCATCACTGGAATGCGGTGTAAGGCGGTAAGAAATTGTTTCAATTAATGTAGGGCCCTCTCCTCTGCGCGCGCGTTCACGTGCTTCTTTGACCGCTTGATAAACTTCCAGCGGATCATTTCCATTCACGGTTACACCAGGCATTCCATAGCCGACGGCACGGTCGGAAATGTTCTCACATGCGACTTGCTTATCGTAAGGCACTGAGATTGCGTATTTGTTGTTTTCACACATGAAAATCACCGGCAGCTTATGGACAGCGGCAAAGTTTGCACCTTCATGGAAATCGCCTTGGTTTGAAGAACCTTCACCAAAAGTAACAAAGGCTGCGATATCCTTTTTCTCCATACGTCCCGCCAGCGCAATGCCGACTGCGTGCGGAACTTGCGTTGTTACTGGAGACGATCCTGTCACGATGCGGTTTTTCTTTTGTCCGAAATGCCCCGGCATCTGACGGCCGCCTGAGTTTGGATCTGCAGCTTTGGCAAACCCGGACATCATTAAATCCTTTGCTGTCATGCCAAATGCCAGTACGACACCCATGTCTCTGTAGTACGGCAGTACATAATCCATTTCACGGTCAAGGGCAAAAGCCGCTCCTACCTGCGCTGCTTCCTGTCCTTGACAAGAGATCACGAACGGGATTTTGCCAGAGCGGTTTAACAGCCACATTCTTTCATCAATTTTTCTTGCTAACAGCATGGTTCTATACATATCAACGGCTTCCTGATCAGTCAGCCCTAGTGCTTGATGTCGGTTTGTACTCATTCAAGCCCCTCCTTTTTGCTTTTAAAAATGAATGGCTTTGCCGTCTGCGGCAAGCGCTGCTTCCCCAATTGCTTCTGAAAGCGTCGGGTGCGGATGAATCGTTTGTCCGACCTCCCACGGCGTCGCGTCCAGTACTTTTGCAAGTCCTGCTTCTGAAATCATGTCGGTAACATGAGGTCCGATCATATGCACGCCTAGGATATCATCCGTGTTACGATCCGCCACGATTTTTACGAATCCGTCGCTTTCACCGTATACAAGCGCTTTTCCAATTGCCATAAATGGGAACTTGCCGACCTTGACATTGTGCCCATTTGCCTTTGCTTCATCTTCTGTTAAGCCGACACTGGCAGCCTCAGGGCTTGAGTAGATGCACTTCGGTACAAGCGTTGGATCTAGCGTATGCGGATTGAGACCCGCAAAATGCTCAACGGCAATGATTCCTTCATGCGATGCAACGTGAGCTAACTGAAGGCCACCGATTACGTCTCCGATTGCATAAATATGAGATTCCTTCGTTTGGCAGCTTTCATTGACTGAAATGACGCCTTTTTCAGTGATAATATCGGTGTTTTCTATGCCGATGCCTTCGGTATTTGCCTGTCTGCCGATGGAAACTAGCATTTTTTCAGCAGAGTAAGTAACGGTTTCTCCGTCTTTTTCAGCTTGAATGCTGATGTCGTCTGACGTTTTTGTCATTGTGTCAGGCAGCACTTTTGCCCCTGTAACGAACTGAATGCCTTTTTTCTTAAGAAGACTTTCCATTTCTTTTGAAATGTCTTGATCCTCAGTCGGCAATATGCGGTCCGCGTATTCGATAACCGTTACCTTCACGCCAAAATCATGAAGCATAGACGCCCATTCGATACCGATAACGCCTCCGCCGACGATGATAATCGATTTTGGCAGCTCCTTCATTTGGAGAGCCTCATCCGAAGTCAATACATGCTTTCCGTCCGCTTCAAGGCCAGGAAGCATTCTCGGTCTTGATCCTGTTGCAATGATGACTTGTTTCGGGATCAGCATGTCATTTTCTTCGCCATTTCCCCGTTCAACAGAAATCGTTCCCGGCAGCGGGGAGAAGATTGACGGTCCGAGTATACGGCCATATCCGTCGTACACGTCGATTTTTCCTTTTTTCATTAAATGATTCACACCGGCTGCAAGCTTATCAACAACAGCTTGCTTACGCTGCTGCACTTTTTCAAAGTTGAGGGATACGCCAGCCGTTTCGACTCCGAATTGCTCGGCCTCACAAGCTGTCCGGTATACCTCCGCGCTTCTAAGCAGCGCTTTACTCGGGATACAGCCTTTATGTAGACATGTTCCCCCGAGCTTTTCCTTTTCAACAACGGCTGTTTTTAATCCGAGCTGAGCGGCTCTGATGGCCGCAACATAACCGCCGGTACCGCCGCCCAGAATGACTACGTCATACTCAGTTGCCATGGTGACTCACTCCTAGTCTGTCTATTTAATACGATATTGTTTGGATTGCTCTTCGCCCAGCAATACCCTGAGCGCCCCTTGGGCCAGAGACTGCAGTTCATTTTCTCCCGGATAAACTAAAACATCTGAAATCCAATCTATGTATGATCTGATACTGGAAACAAAGCTTTTGCCATATGCAAGGCCTCCCGTCAGCACAATCGCTTCCACTTCGCCTTTTAATGCGGCGCTGGCTGCCCCGATTTCCTTTGCTACCTGATACGCCATGGCGTCAAAAATGAAACGGGCTTTTTCATCGCCCCCCTGAATCATCTGTTCCACTTTTACTGCATCATTCGTACCGAGATAGCCGAAAAGCCCGCCGGTGCCCACCAGTTTTTTCATGAGTTCTTCTTTTGTATACTGTCCTGAAAAACATAAATCCACAAGGTCTCCCGCAGGAACTGTTCCTGCACGTTCAGGACTGAACGGCCCCTCTCCGTGAAGGCCGTTATTGACATCTACCACTCGCCCGTGGTCATGGACGCCAATTGTAATCCCGCCGCCCATATGGGTAACAATCATTTTCATGTTCTCATATCGTTTGCCAAGAGAGGCTGCCGCTTTACGGGCGACAGCTTTTTGGTTTAACGCATGGAAAATACTTTTCCGTTCAATTTCGGGCATACCAGAAATTTTTGCGAGAACTGACATTTCGTCTACGACAACAGGATCGACGATATACGAAGGGATATTCAGGCCGTCAGCGATTTCTCGCGCGATAATACCGCCTAGATTAGAAGCATGCTGGCCGGCATAGCCGCCTTTCAAGTCCTCAATCATGTCATCATTCACTTCGTAAGTTCCGCCTTCAATCGGCCGGAGAAGGCCGCCTCTGGCGCATACTGCATCAAACTTTGAGATATTGATACCCTGTTCATGTAGCGTTTCGAGAATATGATTTTTGCGAAATTCATACTGATCAATAATATGGTTAAATCGCTGCAGCTCTTCTATGTTGTGTCTCAATGTTTTTTCAAAAATGCTTCGTTCGTTATGATAAACACCGATTTTCGTTGAAGTTGAGCCTGGATTAATTGTGAGAATGCGTTTTTCATCATGTAGCACTTTCATAACCTCCAGATCAATTTCTTAACGTCTGTTTAACACACTGTGGCCGTTTTGCAAAAACTGGCTTCTTGAGCGGCGCATGCGTTCAATTCGTTCCTCTGCCAAGCGGTCAGCTGCTAAATATGTTGGAATGCCGTCACGCTGAGAAATCTCAAGTACACGCTCAATATTCCCGTAAATGCCTTCAACTTTTTTCAATGCACGTTCTGCATTATAGCCGTAAAGCTCATCTGCCACGTTGATTACCCCGCCTGCGTTAATGACATAATCCGGTGCGTAAACGATGCCCATTTCGTGAATATGATCGCCATGGCGCGTTTCTTTTAATTGGTTATTAGCCGCACCCGCGATGACTTTCGCCTTCAGCTGTTTAATGGTGTCGTCGTTGATTGTCGCACCAAGGGCGCACGGCGCATAAATATCGCAGTCTTGTGAATAAATCTCTTCCGGATCAACCGCACGGGCACCAAAATCTTCAACTGCACGCTGTACTGACTGTTTATTGATATCCGTAACGATTAAGTTTGCCCCTTCTTCATGCAGGTGGCGGCATAGGTTGTAGGCCACGTTCCCTACACCCTGTACAGCGATGGTTTTCCCTTCAAGAGAGTCGGATCCGAAAGCAGCTTTAGCGGCTGCCTTCATTCCTCTGTACACCCCGTACGCTGTAACTGGAGATGGATTTCCAGAAGAGCCGAACGCAGGAGAAATTCCTGTGACATAGTCTGTTTCATCATGAATGATATCCATATCCTCAACCGTTGTGCCCACATCTTCAGCTGTAATGTATCTGCCGTTCAGCCCTTGGATATAGCGGCCGAACGCGCGGAACATTTCCTCATTTTTGTCCTTGCGCGGATCGCCGATAATTACTGTTTTTCCGCCGCCAAGGTTTAAGCCTGCCGCTGCATTTTTATAGGTCATGCCTCTTGCCAGTCTGAGGGCGTCTTCAATTGCGGCTTCTTCATTTTCATATGTCCACATTCTCGTTCCGCCAAGCGCCGGGCCAAGCGTTGTATCATGAATTGCGATAATCGCTTTTAAGCCTGATTGTTCATCTTGGCAGAATACCAATTGTTCGTAATCGTATTTCTCCATATATTTAAAAAGTTCCATGTTCGTTCCTCCTAATGTGCGTATTCTTCAGATGCGCATATCGCGAGCGCAATGGAATACAGTTTATTTTCAGCAGAGTCCGCTCTGCTCGTTAAGGCAATCGGCGCTTTAGCTCCTGTAATGACAGCCGCCACGCTGGCCTTTGCAAAATAGATTAGTGATTTATATAAAATATTGCCGGTCTCAATTGTCGGGACGAGAAGGATATCAGCGCTGCCCGCTACATTTCCCGAAATCTTTTTCTGGGCTGCGGCAATTTGGGATACTGCGTTATCCAAAGCAAGCGGTCCATCAACAATGCACCCTTTGATCTGGCCTCTTTTATACATTTGAGCAAGAGCAGCTGCATTCACTGTCGCTTCCATTTTCGGGTTCACCGTTTCGACCGCTGCCAGAGCAGCTGCTTTCGGCATAATGTTCCCTACTGCATGAGCCACACGAACGGCGTTTTGCAAAATCTGCCGAAGCTCTTCCAGCGAAGGGGCAATATTCATAGCCGAATCTGTCACAAACATCAATCTGTCAAAGTCCGGTATATCAAACACAGCCACGTGGGAAAGGACACTGGTTGACCGAAGCCCCTCCTGTCTGTTCAACACCGCTTTAAGCAAAATAGAAGTTGGCACATTCCCTTTCATTAAAACGTCCGCTGTTTTGTGATGTACGGCATGGACTGCTAATTTTGCCGATTCCTCAGGCGAATCGGCATGAACGATTTCCACATGATGCCCTTGCATAGATGATGTCAGATCGTTTAGTTTCTTGCTGTCGCCTACTAACAAAAAACGGGCGGATAGGTGCTCGGCAGCCAGCTTTACAGACCGGATCACTTCCTCATCCTCAGCATGTGCAACCGCAATGGTCTTGTTTTTGTACATCGACGCTTTCCCGATCAAATCTTTCAGCTTCATCTGTTACCACCTTTCTTGTTTCGACTCCGCCTTTTATTATGCAAGTTCCATGCCACTCCTCGCCATGCTGTCAAAACGTGATATATTGAAAAATCAGTGCAGATGTTTGCGTTCATTCTGCAAATTATTGCATGCCTTCATTTGCAAGGCCGTATTTATCCATTTTGTAATATAAATTCCGAATGCTGACACCGAGGGCTTTCGCTGTTTTTGTTCGGTTAAAATGATGCTTTTCGAGCGTTTGCTGGATTAAATGCGCTTCAAATTTTTCTACTGCGACAGACAGCTTTTCGCCTTCAATATCCGGAAAATCAAACCCTGCACCCTGTTCTGTGTCACTTTCTTGATGTTCAAGTTCGAAAACAGGCAGGTGTTCTTTTTCAATCCATTCCATATGCGGATTCAGAAAAATCATGGCTCGTCCAAGGACATTTTCCAACTCGCGGACATTCCCAGGCCAATGGTACGCAGATAAGGCACGCAAGGCTTGCTGCGTGAGTCCCTTTACATTCCTGCCGTAATCCCGGTTGATCTTTTGGATAAGCCTGACGCTAAGTGCTTCAATGTCTTCCAGCCGCTGTCGCAAAGGCGGTATAGAAATCGGATAGCGGTTAATCCGGTAATACAAATCTTCGCGGAATGCTCCATCCGCCATCGCCTTTTCGATATTTACATTTGTCGCCGCGATCACTCTGACATTGACAGGAATCGCTTTTGTGCCGCCTACTCTTACGATTTCCTTCTCTTGAAGGACGCGGAGCAATTTCGCCTGCATATTTTGTGTCAGCTCGCCGATTTCATCTAAGAAAATGCTGCCGTTATTGGCTTCTTCGAATAAGCCCTTTTTACCTCCGCGCTTTGCTCCTGAAAACGCACCATCCTCATAGCCGAACAATTCTGATTCGAGCAGGTTTTCAGAAAGGGCTGCACAATTCACGCGAATAAATTTATTGTATTTCCGGTCGCTTTCGTTATGGATGGCATGGGCGAACAGTTCTTTTCCTGTTCCCGATTCCCCGCGCAGCAAAATCGTTGCCGGCGTTTTCGCCCCGAGCTTTGCCTGTTCAAGCGCAACCAGCATTTGCTCGCTTCTGCCGATAATGTCGTCAAACGTGTATTTTGCTTCCAGCGTCCGAATGATTTGCCTGGCGCGGTTGAGCTCGGCTGTCAGCATTTTAATTTCGGAGACATCGTGAATCACACCGACGCTGCCTTTCAAAATTCCGTCTACAATGACCGGCGCTACATTGACGATGACCTCTTTTTCATTCGGGCCGACCTTCATTCTGACACCGCGGACAGGCCGTCTTGTTTCAAGCACCTTTAAATGCATGCTTTCGCCTTCAGAGATATCAGTGTTTGCAGGCTTGCCGATGACTTCTTGTTCAGAAAGCCCCGTCATTTTCGTATACGCTTTATTGATCAAGAGTCCGATGCCGTTTTCATCAACGACAGAAATTGCCTCATCAGAGGATTGAATGATCGCCTCCAGCATCGTGCGCACCTGTTTGAGATTCGTCACTTCCTCCGCCAGCTCAACAGCATCCGTTATATCCTTGAATACACAGAGCGCTCCGAGCAAACGGCCGCCTTCATCAATAATCGGCAGCCTGGTCGTCACGATCTGATTCTCACCTAAAAGCTGCTTCTGGTTGTATTCAGGCACTCTTGTTTTTAAAATCCGCGGCATCTTTGTGCTCGGAATGACTTCTTTGATCGGGCGCCCAATGACTTCCTCGCGTTTTTTCCCGACCATTTTTTCGGCCATATGGTTAAAGAGAATGATTTCTTCATTGATATCAATAAAAATCATCCCATCATGGGTAGAATTAAAAATTCGGTCGTGTTTGTATGTTTGCTCTTTCAGCATTTGAATCAGGTGTTGCTTTTCTTCCATCAGCTGAAAAACGATGTACGCCATTTTCCCTGGCATAACAATAGTCTCTTCATGCTTTTCCTGAAGGAGTTCGTCAAACACGGCTTGATTGCCGGTGGTATGAATGACGATATCCGGATTTTGTTGTATGTAAGGTTTCCAGTCAGATGAAACGGCAATCCCATACTGTTCTGCTTCTATCAATCCCGGCGCTTCGGGGTCTTTGTCAACCACGGCAATGATCTCTATGATGGCTGTTTTGATCAGAATGTGTAATAACGCCGTTCCCCTTTTGCCGGCACCTACAATCAGTACCTTTTGCATCCCGCTACCCCTTTGTATGAAAAAATTTGCACACCTATTTATTCCGTTGCAATAATTTGCACAACCCTATGTTACCACGTTTTCTTCTCTTGACAAAATATTTTTTCAGCTGGACAATAAAGGAAATGAAAAGATAAAGGAGTTTTCTGAGGATGAGCCGACTTCTTGCGCTTTTGATATTAGTCATCCCCGGCGCCATCTCCGCTTTAGGCATTAAATTGATGAGGGATACGCTTTTCGGCCATACGATAAAGCCATTCGGAGCTCTTTGGCTCCAAGGTTTGTCAGGTTTTATCTTTTTTGTGTTCGGCCTTTATGTGCTGGCTGGGTTCATTTTATTCAGAGACAGAAAACGCAATCAAGTCAGCCCGCGATTCAGAAAATGATAGCTGCAAAAAAGCCGGAGAACACTCCGGCTTTTTTAGTTGAAACTATTCGTCAGGCAAAACAGTCTTGGCAATTGTTTTATCTAACGCTTCATAGTCATAATAAGAAATCGTCTTGTACAATTCTTTTCGTGTCTGCATATCTTGAAGCCCTTCTTTTTGTGAGCCGTGCTCCTTTATCAAACCAAACATCCGCTCATAAGCTTTTGCCGCCGCTCGAAGCGATGTGACAGGATAAATCACCATGCGAAACCCCATATCTTCGAATTCATCGGCGCAATAATACGGCGTTTTCCCAAATTCGGTCATATTCGCAAGAAGCGGAACGGAGCTGTTCTCAGCAAACTGGCGGAATTCGTTCTCCGCCTGAAGCGCTTCTGGAAATATCGCGTCCGCTCCAGCCTCAATGTAAGCCTCTGACCGTTTCATTGCGGCATCAAGCCCTTCCTGCGCCCTGGCATCAGTACGGGCAACAACGACAAGGGAGGGCGCCGCTTGTTTGATCGCTTTTATTTTTTGCGCCATTTCCTTTATCGGAACAAGCTGTTTGCCATTTAAATGTCCGCATTTTTTCGGAAGTTGCTGGTCTTCAATTTGAACGGCGGCTACTCTGGCTTCAAGCATCTCGCGGGCAGTTCGGGCGGCATTTAACACACCGCCAAACCCCGTATCGATATCAACAAGCAGAGGCAGGTCAGCTGCACGCACAAGATCTTTGGCCCGATCAGCCACTTCTGTCGACGTGATGATCCCTAAATCAGGAAGCCCCCTGCTGGCTGTATATGCCGCACCAGACAAATAAATCGCAGAAAAGCCGGCTTCCTTTGCAAGCAAGGCAGCCATCCCGTCATGGGCGCCGGGAATTTGCAGAATGTCCGGCGCTGACATCAGCTTGCGGAAACGCCCGGCAAGCTCCTCTTGTGACGATTGTTTATTGACGATCCACGACATGACGCAAGTCCTCCTTCTATTACATGCAGAACATATCTACGAATTCATTTACACGCATCGTTTGTAATGTCTCATAGCTGGTACAGCGCTCATAAATATGTTTGTGCTGTTTATCAGCATAATGGGTTTTGAGATTGTCAGAAAACTTTTCCAGCAGTTTCGGCACTGCCTCGTCTCTTCGAAAACGATGGCCAAGCGGAAATTCACATTTCACCATTTCCGTGCTCGTTCCGTCTTTAAAATGAACCTGAACGGCATTTGAAATGGAACGTTTGTCGGGTTTCAGGTAATCCTCCGTATATGTTTTATTTTCAGTCACTTCCATTTTATCACGAAGTTTATCTATTCTCGGGTCACTCGCTGTCTCAGCTTCATAGTGTTGCGCGGTAATATCACCAAAAAGCAAACCGATTGCTGTAATGTATTGGAGGCAGTGATCACGATCAGCGGGATTGTGAAGCGGGCCTTTTTTATCAATAATTCGGATAGCAGATTCGTGCGTTCTGATGACAACACGGTCAATCTCATCAACCCGGCCCTTTACCTGCGGATGAAGAATGACGGCGCACTCCGCCGCTGTCTGAGCATGAAATTCCGCAGGATAAGACACTTTAAATAACACATTTTCCATGACATAAGCGTCGAGCGGACGTGCGAGTTTGATCTCTTGTTTATTGAATAAAACGTCTTGGAACCCCCACTCCGGTGCGCTCAAAGCTGTTGGATAACCCATTTCCCCTTTTAACGCCATCAATGCCAAATGAACACCTCTGCTCGTTGCGTCTCCTGCCGCCCACGATTTGCGCGAGCCGGTATTCGGTGAATGCCGGTATGTCCTCAAGGCAGCATTGTCAATCCATGCATTCGAAAGTGCATTTTTGATTTCTTCTCTTCCGCCGCCCAAAAGCTTCGCTGCAACAGCAGTTGTCGCAACTTTGACAAACAGCACATGATCAAGGCCAACTCGGTTTAGACTGTTTTTTAACGCAAGCACGCCTTGAATTTCGTGTGCTTTGATCATCATTTCAAGTACGTCGCGTACCGTTAAAGGGTCTTTTCCTTCAGACAGCCTCACTCTCGATACATAATCAGCAGTGGCAAGGATTCCTCCCAAATTATCAGATGGATGCCCCCACTCCGCGGCCAGCCACGTGTCGTTGTAATCGAGCCACCGGATCATACAGCCGATATTAAACGCCGCTCTCACCGGATCGAGAACATATGACGTTCCCGGTACTTTGCTTCCATTCGGCACAATCGTTCCGGGCACAATCGGGCCAAGCAGCTTTGTGCATTCGGGATACCGGAGCGCCAAAATCCCGCAGCCCAGCGTATCCAGCAACACATGCCCCGCTGTTGTATAGGCCTCAGAGCTTGTAATCTCTTTCTCAAGCACATATTCTGTGATCTCTTCAATGACATGATCCATTTTCAGCATGCTACCAGTTCCTTTCATGGTTTATGATTCGGGCCTGTGACGCGGGCCCATATAGCTGACACGAGGGCGGAAGAGACGGTTATTGGCATGCTGTTCAATGACATGGGCGCATAAACCGGCCGTTCTCGCGCTGAAAAAGACGGGCGTATACAATGGAATCGGTATGCCAAGCATCCAATACACCGGGGCAGCATAGTAATCTAAATTCGGATAAAGGCCTTTTTCCTTCTCCATCAGCCGCTCGCCTGCATCACACTTCTCGTATAAACGATGGTCTCCGGCTTTATCGCATAATTGCTGCAGCGCCTCTTTCATCATGAGTGCTCTCGGGTCCATTTTTTTCATATAGACACGGTGGCCGAATCCCATAATTTTTTCTTTTCTATTCAGTTTTGTTTGCAGAAGCTGCTCAAAATCGGATGTTGTTTTCGCCTCTAAAAGCATATACATCACAGCTTCGTTTGCTCCTCCGTGAAGATTCCCTTTCAGTGAGGCGACAGCTCCTGTCAAAGCACCATAAAGATCCGAATGTGTAGAAGCAATGACCCTTGCCGCAAAGGTTGAATTGGGCATCTCATGCTCACTGTACAGGACGAGAGAGCGGTCAAAAATCCGTTCTTCCAGTGAGGAAGGCAATTTCCCTGTCATCATGTATAAAAAGTTTGCACTGTAGGATAGGGTTTGAAGCGGAGAAATCGGCTCTTTCTTATTGATGATCCTATAGCTGGCAGCAGTGAGGGCGGGCATTTTCCCGAGAAGCTGATAGGCGCGTTCTTTGTTTGCAGAAGGAGACCGATCATCTATTTGCCGATCATAGCCGGCAAGTGCCGACAGGCCGGTACGCAGGCTATCCATCGGATGAGTATGCTCAGGGAGCAGCTCAAGCAGACGGAGATGATCAGCAGGCAGGCTAGATGCGCTGTTTATGGTTCTTTCCAGCTTTTCCATTTCACTTTCTTCCGGCAGCCTGCCCTCCAGCAATAAATGAACAAGCTCCAGATAGCTTTTTGTTTTAGAAAGATCTATTAAATCATAGCCTCTTATCAAAATCTGGCTGGACTGGGTGTCAAGATAAGAAATATGAGTTTCTGCCGCGATCACACCGTCCAAACCCGGAGAATAATGCTGTTTCTCCTCCATATCCTCAACCTCCGTTTTGCGTTTTTTGTCTATCAGGTTCCGCTAAGCAGATGCTTAGAAATAATCAGTCTTTGGATCTCGTTGGTCCCTTCATAGATTTGCGTCACCTTGGCATCACGAAGCAGCCGCTCGACCGGATAATCCTTCATATAGCCGTATCCCCCAAAAATTTGGACGGCGTCTAATGCCGCCCTCACCGCAGAATCAGAAGCAAATTGTTTAGCCATAGACGCTTCTTTTCCACAAGCTAAGCCGCGGTTATGAAGATCTGCCGCATGATACACGAGATGCCTTGCTGCCTCTGCCCTAGTCGCCATGTCAGCCAGCTTAAACGATATGCCTTGATTCGCTGCGATAGGCCTCCCAAATTGCATCCTCTGTTTCGCATAAGCAACGGCGTGTTCAAGAGCCGCCTCTGCAATTCCGAGCGCTTGGGCCGCAATGCCGATGCGGCCGACATTTAAATTCGCCATGGCTATGTGAAAGCCATCACCCTCTTTGCCAAGCAAATTTTCTTCAGGCACTTCTGCATCCTCAAAAATCAGTTCCGTAGTATTGGAGCCATAAAGCCCCAGCTTTCTTTCTTTTTTTCCAACGGTAAAACCGGGTGTGTTTTTTTCAACGATAAAAGCCGAAATCCCGTGCCTGCCTCGATTTTGAGCTGTTAAAGCAAAGGTGATATAGATATCGGCGGCTCCACCGTTTGTAATGAATATTTTCGATCCGTTTAATAGGTATTTGCCGTTCTTTTTGATGGCTGTTGTGCGGAGGCTTCCAGCATCCGACCCTGAGTGAGGCTCTGTCAGTGCAAATGCGCCCAAATGGTCTCCTGAAGCGAGCTTCGGCACATATTTCATCTTCTGATCTTCGTTGCCGAAGTACAGAATCGGATTTGTGCCGACCGAGGTATGAACGGAAAGAATGACACCGACAGCCGCGCTGATTCTAGAAATTTCATGAATCGCCAAAATATAAGAAACAACATCCGCTCCTGCGCCGCCGTATTGTTCCGGCACCGGTATTCCCATCAAGCCGTGTTCACCCATTTTTTTGATTAACTGAAACGGAAATTCGTCTGTTGTTTCCATGATTTCAGCAGCGGGAGCAATTTCTTTTCGGGCAAAATCACGTACCATTTTTCGCATCATGACTTGCTCTTGGGTTACATGCAACTCGGCCACCCCCGGATGAATTGACTTCAGAAAGCCCTCTCCTCATATTGATAAAAACCGCGTCCGCTCTTTTTGCCAAGCCAGCCCGCTTTGACATATTTGCGGAGAAGCGGGCAAGGACGGTATTTGGAATCGCCAAGGCCGGAATAAAGAACTTCCATAATCGATAAACACGTATCCAGCCCGATAAAATCCGCTAATGTAAGCGGACCCATCGGATGATTCATGCCCAGCTTCATCACCTCGTCTATTGCTTCCGGCTTCGCCACCCCCTCATACACGCAATAGACGGCTTCATTAATCATCGGAAGAAGAATGCGATTGGAAACAAACCCCGGAAAATCATTGACTTCTACTGGTGTTTTCCCCATCTTTTCCGCTAATTTCTTAACCTCTAAGGCTGTTTCTTCTGACGTAGCCAAGCCGCGAATCACTTCAACCAGCTTCATCACAGGAACGGGATTCATAAAATGCATGCCAATGACTTGATCAGGCCGGTTTGTCACAGCAGCGATCTCTGTAATAGGCAAGGAAGATGTATTGCTGGCCAAAATCGTATGAGGCGGACAAATGTGATCAAGTGTGTAAAACAGTTCGGTTTTAGCCGTCATGTTTTCTGCAATAGCCTCAATTACAATATCCGCATGCTTTGCATCCTCAAGCGTTCGAGAGAGCGAAATGCGGCTGATTACACCCTTCACTTCCGCTTCGGTCTTTCTTCCTTTTTCAGCGTCACGGGTCAGCTGTTTCTTCAATCGCTTCAATCCTGCCTCCGCAGCGTCCGGAATCACATCGTACATCCGCACATAAAAGCCTGCGTCGGCAGCTGTTTGAGCGATTCCGCTTCCCATCTGACCGGCACCGGCCACCATAACATGTTTCATCTCCATTGAAATCCCCTTTTTCGTCATTGTTTTAATGAACCTGCACTAAGACGGCATCTCCCTGAGCCGCACCGCTGCAGATGGCGGCAACTCCCAGTCCTCCTCCCCGGCGCTTTAATTCATAAACAAGCGTCATGAGAATTCTCGACCCGCTTGCGCCGATCGGATGGCCGAGGGCGATCGCACCGCCATTTATATTTACTTTTTCAAGATCGAAACCGACAATTTTTTCACATGTCAAAACAACAGAAGCAAACGCTTCATTTACTTCAAACAAGTCAATATCTTGGACGGTTAAACCGTTCTTTTTTAGGAGTTTGTTAATTGCAAACCCCGGAGCTGCCGCTAGCTCGCACGCTTGCATTCCCATAGTTGAAAAACCAAGAATTGTAGCCAGAGGCCGTTTGCCAAGTCCAGCCGCTTCGTCCTCAGACATCAGCACAAACGCACCGGCCCCGTCATTGACCCCGGGAGCATTACCGGCTGTGATGGAACCGTCACTTGTATAAATCGCAGAAAGTTTTGCGAGCTGATCCAGACTTGTGTCACGCCGAATCGCTTCATCTTTTTCAACCATATTTGTTTTTCCTTTTCGGTTGGTCCAGCTTACGGGAACGATTTCATCCTGAAACTTTCCTTCATCGGCTGCCTTAGCTGCCCGCGCATGACTTCTTAGCGCCCATTCATCCTGCTCCCTGCGTGAAATTCCATATTCCTTGGCGGCTGTATTTCCGTGAACAGCCATATGCACCTCGTCAAACGCGCACGTTAACCCATCATAAACCATTAAGTCCCTAAGCTCACCGTCTCCCATCCGCGCTCCCCAGCGACCGGCGGGAACGGCATACGGAATATTGCTCATGCTTTCCATTCCCCCGGCAACAAGAATGTCCGCATCTCGCGCTCGAATCATTTGATCACACAAGGTGACTGCGCGCAGTCCGGATGCGCAGACTTTATTCAGCGTTTCCGACGGCACACTCCAAGGCATTCCGGCCAGACGGGCAGCTTGGCGGGAAGGAATCTGCCCTGAACCGGCTTGGACAACCATGCCCATCACAGTTCCTTCCACCTCATCTCCAGATACTCCAGCGCGATGTAACGCCTCCTTCATCGCAATGCCCCCAAGCTCAGCAGCTTTCACCTCTTTCAACGCTCCGCCGAATTTGCCAAATGGTGTTCTTGCGGCACTTACAATGACTGTTTTCCTCATGGTTTCACCTCATTCAGAAGATAGACAGCGCTTACAATTTCTAGTTGTCTTCTATGAATGTATGCTTTCAAACGGGCATGAATGAATGAAAAAAGAAGGCTGCTCCAACAGCCTCCTTCTATAACAACTATTTATTTTTTAGCATTTCCAAAGCCTTTGCAGGAAAATCAGTGAAAATGCCGTCTGCCCCCGCTTTAAAGAGGCGCTTCATATCTTCCGGCCGATTGACTGTATATGGCCTTACCTTGATCGAACTGTTCCTCATTTTCTTCAGTACTTCACCTGCTGTCCCCGGGCTGTTCAGCTTCGGGTGGTAGCCGGAAGCTGGAATAGATGTGATATACTGATCAGCCTGATAAAGCACATCTGAAGTCAATGCCGCCCGTTCGATATGGGGAGCGAGCTGGGCGCATAGCGCCAAGCTTTCATGATTAAAAGTGGACAGAATGATTCTTTCCTCTATATTGAATCGTTTCACTGCCTCCAGCACTTTTTCTTCCATTCCTTCATAGCGGATCACACTGTTTTTTAATTCAATGTTGATGAGAAAATCCTTTTTATATGCCCATGAGAGCACGTCTTCAAGCAGCGGCACTTTGATATCACTGTACGTTTGATCGTGACCAGCCGCCGCATTCGCAGTCATGATGACATCATACACTGTATCCTTCACGAATCCTTTGAGCGATGTCGTCCGGTCAAGTCTTTCATCATGAATTACAACCATGCGCCCGTCTTTTGTCAGCTGCACATCAAGCTCAATTCCGTCCGCGCCGGCTTCAATTCCTTTTTCAAATGCAAGCATAGTATTTTCGGGATATTGACCTGATGCCCCCCGATGGGCAAAAATCTTTGTCATCGTTTCACCTCAAGCCCTAAAGTTTTCTCCATTATACTGATTTTGGCGATTCCACTCTAGGATTAAGGCTGTTTAATTTTACTGTTCGTAATAAGAGTCAATGCCGATGACAATCGCATCTGCGGCTTTTTGCTGGTATTCTTCACTTCCAAGCTTGTCCGCGTCAGCGCTGTTTGTCAAAAATCCAAGCTCCGCCAGCACACTCGGTATCTGTGAATATGTAATAACGTAAAAGTCTGATTCTTTCACGCCCCTGTCTCTCGTTTGTAAGGATGAAACCAGCTGGGACTGAATATCTGACGCCAGACGCCGGCTGTTTTCCCCCTTCATAATCAGACTGAAAATACGTTTCTGTTCCCGAAGCTGTAGCAACCCCTGAATTCACATGAATGTAACAAAAAGATCGGCCTGATTACACTTGCCTTCACCACTCTTTCTTCCAAAGTCAGAAAATGATCATCAAACCGGGCCGCAACAGGGTTGGCTCCCTCCGCTTTCAGCTTATCCGTCACATACTCGGAAACTGCTAAATTAATATCCTTTTCAAAGAGTCCGTTTCCGACCGCTCCACTGTCTTCACCGCCGTGTCCGGCATCAATATACACTGTTTTCCCTTCTATCGGCTCTGCCGCCTGTGCACAAGGCGTGAGCGTCAATGCCAATCCGCACAGCGCCAAGCTCCTCCATAACATTCTCAACTTTCTCCCTCCGGTCTTTTATGACGAGTACTTCTGCAGCTGAATATCTGGCAGTGATTCACTTAAAAAAATTTGAGGAATGATATGAGCAAATCGTTTGTCGGGTGGACCAGCCAGGCGTAACCTTTTAAAGAATATTCACTTTACAGAAAAGAAGTTACAGTCATGAAAAAATTCGTACTGTTGCTCACTGCAGCGGTCATCACTTGCACCAGGCCACCAAATCACCGGCTGCTACAATGCCCCCGAAAAAGAGCGCAGAAAACATCACACTGTTCTCAAGATATTCAGCCGGTAAAGCAGATAAATTGCATTAATTTTTACATGTAGGCTAAAATATGTTCGAAACCAAACGAAAGAAGATGATCAAATGAACCCTAAGTATAAATCGCTGTTTGAACCATTTACATTTAAAAGCGGCGTTACAATCGACAACCGGATCACAGTTGCACCAATGACTCATTACGCTTCTAATGAAGACGGTACGATATCTGAAGCAGAGCTTGACTATATCATCCCCCGCTCAAAAGAGATGGGAATGGTGATTACAGCTTGCGCAAATGTCACACCGGACGGAAAAGCATTTCCCGGGCAGCCGGCCATCCATGATGACTCCAACATTCCAGGTTTAAAAAAGTTAGCGCAAGCCATTCAGGCGCAAGGCGCTAAAGCCGTTGTGCAAATTCATCACGGCGGCATTGAATGCCCGTCTGAGCTCGTTCCGCAACAAGATGTTGTAGCGCCAAGTGACGTGTTTGATGAAGGCAAGCAAATTGCCCGTGCCTTAACAGGCGAAGAAGTGGAAAACATCGTGAAGGCATTTGGAGAAGCGACAAGACGCGCCATTGAAGCCGGCTTTGACGGTGTTGAAATTCACGGCGCAAACGGCTACTTGATTCAGCAGTTTTATTCTCCGAAAACCAATCAGCGCACAGACCGCTGGGGAGGAAGCGATGAGAAACGATTAGCCTTCCCGCTTGCTATTGTTGATGAAGTGAAAAAAGCTGCTGCAGAACATGCGAAGGGTGCATTCTTAATCGGCTACCGTCTGTCTCCGGAAGAACCTGAGACACCTGGATTAACAATGACTGAAACCTTTACGCTTGTTGATGCTTTAGGGGATAAAGAATTGGACTATCTTCATATCTCACTGATGGACGTAAACTCAAAAGCGCGCCGCGGTGCAGATCCGACTCGCACACGCATGGATTTATTGAATGAACGTGTCGGAAACAAAGTGCCTCTGATTGCCGTCGGTTCCATTCATTCCGCAGATGACGCACTGGCTGTTATCGAAAACGGTATTCCGCTAGTCGCTATGGGACGCGAAATTTTAGTTGACCCTGACTGGACAGTGAAAGTAAAAGAAGGCCGCGAAAAACAAATTGAAACCGTCATTAAAGGCACTGACAAAGAAAAATATCACTTACCTGAACCGCTATGGCAAGCCATTGTGAACACGCCTGGCTGGGTGCCTTATAAAGATTAATGTGTAAAGACTGCTGAAATAATTCGGCAGTCAGGCTGTCGAGAAAATCTCGACAGCCTTTATTTTCCCTTAAAATATCCATTCTCCTGTAATAAAATAAAAGAAAGACTTCAAAAGGACGGTGTCTTTCTTATGTTCCACACAAGAAATTCTTCTCAAAACGCAGTTGAATTTGTTCTGCTTGATCAACTCGTCGAAGAGGATCATTTGCTTCGAAAAATTGATAAACACATCGACTTCTCTTTTATCATTGAAAAGGTTAAGCCTTACTACAGCGAAAACAAAGGCCGCCCCTCACTCGACCCGCTGATTTTATTCAATTCTTTTACTTAGATCACCGAACAACGGATATGAAACATAACATTATCACCGACGCCTATGTCACGCCTGGAAATGTCCATGATTCTGTGCCCTATCTTGACCGATTAGATCACCAAATTGCACGATTTGATTTTGAAGTAGAAGCCGTCGCTCTTGATTCTGGTTATTTGACGACTCCCTGTAAAGGATTAGCTGACCGCCATATTTTTGGCGTTATAGCCCATAGACGATATCATCCCCCTAGAGGCTTGTTTCCAAAATGGAAATTTCATTAGACAGTGAACAAGACTGTTACATTTGCCCGAACCAGCAGGTACTTACATACTTAACAACTGACCGAAAAGGCTACCGGTCATATAAATCAACTCCTGAAACCTGTTCCGCATGTCCATTGCTTGCGCAATGCACAAGATCAAAGAACCGCCAGAAAGTCATCACCCGGCATGTATGGGAGGACCACAAAGAAAAGGTCAGACAAAATCGCTTATCTGTT
>NZ_JAUMKF010000026.1:0-41078 GCF_030519405.1 Bacillus sp. C28GYM-DRY-1 | reverse complement strand
GAGAAGAATTTCTTGTGTGGAACATAAGAAAGACACCGTCCTTTTGAAGTCTTTCTTTTATTTTATTACAGGAGAATGGATATTTTAAGGGAAAATAAAAGCTGTCGAGATTTTCTCGACAGCCTGAGCCATACAGAGTATGGCTTTTAATAATAAGGAGATATCATCAGATATACAATAACACCTGTAAGGCTTACATACAGCCACAGAGGCATTGTCCATCTGGCTATTTTTTTATGGCGTTCCACCTGCATGCTGAAGCCCCTGATCAGGGTAAACAGCGCAAGCGGCACAATGATCGCAGAAAGGCAGATATGCGTAATTAAAATAAAGAAGTAGATCGGGCGCATAATCCCTTCTCCGCCATACAGCGTATTCTCCGCAATCGAGTGGTAAACAACATAGCAAATCAAAAATAGTAATGTTGTTGTGAATGCGGCTAAAATAAAGCGTTTATGCGCTTTGATATTTTTCTGTTTAATCATAATCAGCGCGGCCAATAAGAAGATAAACGTAAAGCTGTTGAATATCGCATTCAGCATTGGCAAAATGTGAATATTCGCATGGCTGAACTGATCTAATTTAGGCATAAAAAACAGCACTGCGATTAAACCGTTAATTAGAACTGTCAGCGTAAGGACAATTCCCGTATAATTTTTCGGTTTATTTTCTGTTTGATTCATTTGGTGACCTCTCCTAATTTGTACTGGCTATCCAAATCGTATGCAAATTCAAAGGAGATGTCAACGTTTTCGATTGCTTCGTCAGAAATTAGACACACTTCATTGTCCGGCGGCTTTTAGCCCCGGCCCCAGTTAGGTTTACGCCTCTTTGACCAAATGCTCAACGGCCTTATATCATTTTCATTTAGCGGATTCTTTTGAATTTTCAAATGAATAAATTTATTCATGTGCTGATCCAAGATATCTGCCGCTTCTTGATAAGATTGGCAGCCAGCGGCTTATACAGTCTTGTTTGGTTCTCTGTTACATATTCCCTCATCCGGTTCTCTTCAAATGATATCGCTTTTTTTGCAGAGGAATGGCAATTCTCCCAAGACTCATTGATGATATCGTACTCATAATGCTCAACCGCCTCAATCTTGCCTAGAACGGTTTCAATAATTTTGACTTCATGCTGCTGAGTTAAAATAAACGCCGTGCTTGGGTACATTTGGCGGAAATCCTTTAACTGATCCAGAACGGATGTTTCTTCCCAGTAAAATCTTGTTTCTATAGGGATTTGAAGCTTAATTGGCTCCCATAGACCGTTATCGGAAACAAAAAATACGAGACTGCGAGGCATGTCTTTTCCCATTTCCTTAAGATATTGATCAATTTTCGTTCTGATTTATCTAGACACTTCTCTTCCTCTCGATCACTTGCTGCCAAATACTCCTTTAATCGGTTGAATCCAGATTTTACGGCAATTTTCCATTCTCCCACCTGTGAATCTCTCATGTCTGTATTAAGATATAGGGAAAGAATGTTAACCGGCGGTTCCAATTAACATACTGTAATTTATTAATCAATGAATCAATTGCCATTCCGATTCCTCCTTTTTCACAGGTTAGTTTTTTTCCTCTCTTAAAAACGATCAAACCTTCCTTTTCGCAATTTCTAGTAATAATGGATTTGTTATTTACAATGCCCCTCTCATCTAATACAATTGATAACTGTGTTTCTAAGCTTATTTTTGAAAGGAGATTGATTTTGTTTACTGTTAAAGAAAAAAATCGTCAAGAACTTGAGGAAGAACTACATGATCTAGAATTTCAAATTTACCGCATGCAGGAGAACATGAAGGATCTATCCAAAGATGCCAAAGTGCTTGGTATTGATCAATCGAAACATGAAGAGTGGATGATCGTTTCCTCGATTGATGATGGCCAAACATGCAAAATTATGCTTACCGATTGTAAAACGGCTTATAGAGGAAAAGGCTGTTTTTCACTTGTGGCGTCTTACAAGGACGATGCCATTCATATCGGCGACATAAAAGGTCCTCCGAATCACGGGTTTGGTTCCATTTGCATGAAATATTTAAAGGATATCGCCAGAGACCACAATATACCGAAAGTCACCGGCGACATTGCCAAACGGGACTGGAATCATGTAGACCGGCTGATTCATTTTTATGAAAAACATGAATTCAAAGTAACCGTCGATCCTGATACACAATCAGGCTGCATTAAGTGGGTTGATTTGTAAAAAACCTGGAAGAATGAGCCAAGATGTGCTGTAATGGTGTAAAACCATTGATGGAGGGTTCTATGTTCGCCTCAAAACTGAAAAAGGGTGACGAAATTCGAATCGTGTCTCCCGCGACCAGCATGTCCGTATTATCAAATGAAACAAAAATGCTAGCAAAAACAGCGTTAGAACGCTTAGGTTATCGGGTAACCATCGCTGAACATGCAATTGAATTAAACGAATTCAATTCATCCTCTATCGAGTCAAGAGTCCGTGACCTGCACGCTGCTTTTTTCGACCCCGGAGTCAAAGCGATTTTAACGACACTCGGCGGTTTCAATTCAAATCAGCTGCTGCGTTATCTTGATTACGAGAAAATCAAACAGCATCCAAAAATTCTATGCGGTTATTCCGATATAACCGCTCTTAGCAACGCCATTTATCAAAAAACAGGCCTTGTTACGTATTCAGGCCCCCACTTTTCAACATTTGCAATGAAAAAAGGACTCGATTATACAACAGAGTATTTTCTTTCTTGCTGCGCTTCGGATGATCCATTTGAAATTCACCCTTCTAGCGAGTGGAGCGATGACCGTTGGTTTTTGGATCAAGAAAACAGGCACTTTTACCCTAATAACGGCCCCGTTGTGATCCAAGAGGGTTATGCGGAAGGCACTTTGATTGGAGGAAACCTTTGCACACTTAATTTGCTGCAGGGAACGGAGTATTTTCCTGAAACAGAAAATGCCATTTTATTGATTGAAGATGATTACATGTCAGACATCCACATGTTTGACCGCGACCTGCAATCACTCATCCACCTCCCCTCTTTTTCCCATGTGAAAGCGATTATGATTGGCAGATTTCAAAAAGCTTCAAATGTATCAATAGAACAAGTAAAAGCCATGATTGAAACGAAAAAAGAATTATCCGCTCTTCCCATTATCGCAAATGTAAATGCCGGACACACCTCTCCGATTGCCACGTTCCCTATAGGCGGAACATGCAGGATTGAAGCTGTTTCGGGAACATCACAAATATGGATTGACAAACATTAATCAGCTTGTAAATTTTTTTACAAGCTTTTTTAGCGCAACCATTTATGCAACTACACGAGGAGACATGACAACTGTCATATATGATGCATGATGTGTGCTACTACAAACGACATCTCTCATTGACGTATACTGAACAGAGACACAAAATGAGAGGATACTTACTATGACTGAACAAACCATTGCACATAAACAAAAACAGCTGACAAAGCAAGTCGCCGCTTTTGCTCAGCCCGAAACAAAAAACAGCCTGATTCAGCTTTTGAACACGTTTATACCTTTCTTCGGACTTTGGTTTCTGGCTTATTTCAGCCTCAATGTCTCCTACCTCCTTACGTTAGCTTTAGCAGTGATCGCCGCAGGATTTTTGACAAGAATTTTTATCATCTTCCATGACTGCTGCCATCAATCATTTTTCAGAAAAAAACGCTATAACCACATTCTCGGTTTCCTGACAGGTGTTCTGACTTTATTCCCGTATCTTCAATGGCAGCACAGCCATTCGATTCATCATGCGACAAGCAGTAATCTGGATAAACGCGGAACAGGAGACATATGGCTATTAACGGTAAACGAATATAAAGCTGCATCTACACGTACAAAGCTTGCATACAGACTTTATAGAAATCCGTTTATCATGTTTATTCTCGGACCGATTTATGTTTTTCTCATCACGAACCGTTTCAACAAAAAAGGAGCAAGACGTAAGGAGCGTGTAAACACATACCTTACGAATCTGGCAATTGTGGCATTGGCTGCTGCTTGCTGTCTGATCTTTGGCTGGCAATCGTTTTTACTTGTGCAAGGCCCTATTTTTCTGATCTCAGGTTCAATCGGTGTATGGCTGTTTTATGTGCAGCATACATTTGAAGATTCTTATTTTGAAGCAGATGAGAACTGGAGCTACGTTCAGGCTGCTGTGGAAGGCAGTTCATTTTATAAACTGCCGAAACTGCTTCAGTGGCTGACAGGCAATATCGGTTACCACCACGTTCATCATTTGAGTCCAAAGGTGCCTAACTATAAGCTTGAAGATGCCCATGAACATCATGAGCCTTTAAAAAACGTACCGACAATTACCTTAAAAACAAGCCTGCAATCACTTGCATTCCGCCTTTGGGATGAAGATAAAAAACAATTTGTGTCATTTCGGGATATCAAACATAACCCTTCAAGCCTTCCGCCTGATTCAACAGAAAAACAGAAACTGCGGAAGTACGCCTGATGATAAAGGAGGTCTTCTCTTAAACACAAGAAGGCCTCCTTTTTATTGTTTAAAGGGTGCATTCTGGCTTTCGCAATGATAAAGTTACATGTAAGATGAAAAGCTGAAAATGAGGTAATATAATGATTAAAAAGCATTTTACATTTCAAAAGCTAAGTGGGATTACCCCCTATATATGGACGATATTTTTTATCCTCCCCTTCTACTTTATATGGAAATCATCATCTACAGCCGTTATCATCGTAGGCATCATTTTGACGCTTTTATTTTTTTCGGTATATAGATTTGCTTTTGTCTCAAGAGGCTGGGCCATTTATTTATGGGCGTTTTTGTTAATCGGCATTTCAACTGCCTCTATTACGATGTTCAGTTATATTTATTTTGCTTTTTTTATCGCATATTTTATTGGAAATATAAAGGAACGCGTCCCCTTTTATGTTTTATATTACGTCCATTTAATAAGCGCAGCCGTCGCAGCGAATTTCAGTCTCGTGTTAAAAAAAGAATTTTTTCTGACTCAAATACCCTTTGTCGTCATTACCCTCATTAGCGCGATTTTGTTGCCCTTCAGTATAAGAAGCCGCAAAGAGCGCGAACGGCTGGAAGAAAAACTCGAGGATGCAAATGAACGGATTGCCGAGCTGGTGAAATTAGAAGAGCGGCAGCGAATTGCCCGCGACCTCCACGATACACTTGGGCAAAAGCTTTCTCTAATCGGTTTAAAAAGCGACTTGGCGAGAAAATTGATATACAAAGATCCTGAACAAGCAACACGTGAACTGAAAAGCGTTCAGCAAACTGCGAGAACGTCTTTAAATGAAGTCAGAAAAATTGTATCCTCCATGAAAGGCATCCGGCTCAAGGATGAAATCATAAACATTAAACAAATCCTTGAAGCTGCCGGCATTACGTTTATCTACGAAGAAGATAAATTGCCTGAAAATATCTCATTGCTTAATGAAAACATATTGAGTATGTGCTTAAAGGAAGCTGTCACTAACGTCGTTAAACACAGTCAAGCTAAGACCTGCCGAGTTGACATTCAGCAGCTCTGGAAGGAAGTTGTCATTACAGTGACTGACGATGGAACGTTTCAAGGTGAAGAGAAATACTTTTCAAAAGGACATGGCCTGCTTGGCATGAGAGAACGGCTTGAATTTGCAAACGGGAGCCTTCACATCGATACAAAAAAAGGCACCAAGCTTACCATGTCAATTCCTAATAACTCAAAATAAACAAAAAGGATGGCTTACATGATTAGTATATTTATTGCGGAAGATCAGCAAATGCTCTTGGGCGCTTTAGGATCACTTCTAAACTTAGAAGACGATATGGAAGTCGTAGGCAAGGGTACAAACGGTCAAGATGCTGTTGATTTTGTCAAAAAACATCAGCCTGATGTATGCATTATGGATATTGAAATGCCTGGTAAAACCGGGCTTGAAGCTGCTGAGGAATTAAAGGATACAGGCTGCAAAATTATTATCTTAACTACTTTTACACGACCCGGCTACTTTCAGAGAGCCATTAAAACAGGCGTTAAAGGCTATTTGTTAAAAGACAGTCCGAGCGAAGAGCTCGCGAGCGCCATCCGAAGCGTCATGAACGGAAAACGCATCTATGCACCTGAGCTGATGGAGGACATATACAGCGAGGCTAATCCTCTTACAGACAGGGAAAAAGAAGTGCTCGAACTTGTGGCTGACGGTAAAAACACAAAAGAAATCGCTCAGGAACTCAGCATCAAAAGCGGAACGGTTCGAAATTATATCTCTGTGATTTTAGAAAAGCTTGAAGTGAAAAACCGAATAGAAGCTATTACCAGGTCAAAGGAAAAAGGCTGGTTTAAATAAAAAAGAACTTGGCAGATGCCAAGTTCCTTTTTGTTAGCCAGCAATTCCCCAAGGAGAAAACAAAAGGTACGTCGCCGCAACCAACATTAGAATGATACAGGACGCCAGCTTTACGTGTTTCCAAGGTATTACATCCACTTGCGGATTGTAATCAAGCTTATAATCCGTTTCCCTCGGATACAACTTTCCTGTCAGAAGCATCACAGCCACTGAAAATGGAAAGAGCACGGCAAGGATGTACAGAAAATGAATGTGCCCTAAATAGACTTTTGATAAGCCGTATAAAACAATATGGGCAGGTATCGCTATTTTTACAGCTAAAGCCGGTACTTTTTTTGTAAAAAAACCAACGACGACCGCTGCTAATATCGGTACATTAAAAAATCCGAACATCTCTTGAAGATAGCTGTACAGCCCTGATGGCGCATATAAAATAAAGGGTGCGATGACAATTGATAATAGTCCTAGAACTGCGACGAAAATCCGTCCTGTTTTGACGAGATCAGCTTCATCTGCATGAGGCTTGCATAACGGTTTGTAAATGTCCAGAGTAAACAACGTAATGGTACTGTTCAGAGAGCCATTGAACGAGCTCAAAATCGCTCCGAATAAAATAGCAGCGAATACACCTGTAAGCGATGCCGGCAATAGATCGACGATCAACCGGGGATATACACTGTCAGCATTTTCAATGCCGCCTCCATATAAATGAAAGGCAATCACTCCAGGGACGACTAAATAAAAAACGCCGATGAGTTTAAAGAAACCTGCTAACAGAGCGCCCTTTTGTCCTTCAGCCAAATTTCTCGCTCCTAATGCCCGCTGAACGATCGCTTGGTTAACAGCCCAATAAAAGAGATTATTCACTAAAAGCCCTGTTAAAATTGTCGGCCACGGTACATCTGCCGAATTGCTGATATCAATTGAATTGAGTTTTTCCGTATGTAAAGCCATCAGTTGAGCAACTCCGCCCCCAAAGCTGCCTTGTCCGACTGCAAGAATGCCTAATATCACGATAAAGAAACCGCCGAAAATTAAACCAATTCCGTATATGGCATCTGCTGAGGCAGCGGCTTTCAACCCGCCAAAAAAGATATAACAGCAGCTCGTTACGCCAATGATTAAGGATATCAGCAAAACTGCCATAAATGTGCTGATGCCAAACGTCTCTGTAATGCGGAATACTTGATTTAACACGAGAGCCCCTGAATACAGTACTGTTGGCAGGAATGAAACAGCGTAACCAATGATAAGCAGTACAGAAACGATCTGTCTTGTTCTTTGATCAAACCGCTGCTCTAGAAAATCAGTTATCGTGGTAATTCCCGTTTTCAAATAACGGGGCAAAAGGACAAGTGCCAGGAAAATTAACGCAAGCGGTGCACTCGCTTCCCATGACATCGCTGTCATAGACCCTGCATAGCTTTGTCCATTTAACCCGACCATCTGCTCAGTTGATAAATTGGTTAACAGCAGCGAGCTCCCGATATATAATGCAGTAAGGCTTCTTCCTCCGAGAAAATATCCATCGGACGATTGCAAGTTAACCTCCTTTGTTCTCCGCCATGAAAATAGAAATATCCCGATATTGATAACCAGAAAAGATACAATGATCCAAAGCAACAGCCAGCAACTCCTTCTGCAAATAGTTAGATGATAGGGGCATTTACCATCTACCCATTTTTCACACGTAAAAAACATCGGAACCGCTTTTCTTTTATCACCATATGATACATATATACATCTCTAAACAGAACGAAAAAAGACACAAGCCAAAGGCTCATGTCTTTTATCACAATCTATATGATTAGTTTAAGATTTTTACATTTACAGTTTTGACGCCCCAATTAGATGCATCACTTTTATTGGGTACAAATACGTCGATTTTATTTCCTTTAATAGCGCCGCCAGTATCTGCTGCTGTTGCTTCACCGTAGCCTTCAACATAGACTTTAGAACCTAGTGGGATCACATTAGGATCAACCGCGATAACTTTCGCGTTTGGGTTCTTATTTAAGTCAACGCCTGTTGCTGTAACACCGGAGATGCCGCCGTCGTTAGCAGTGTAAGCAGTAGCAGTAACTGTCAGTTCTTTTGAAGCTTCTTGATTATTTGTATTAGATTGAACAGCCTTTTCTTCTGTAGGAACAGAAGTTTCTGCTGCAGCCTTTGTTTCTTGTTTAGGTTGTTGTTGAACTGTTTCTTGTTTAGGTTGCTCTTTTTGCACAGCTTCTTGTTTTGTTTCAGTTTGAGGTGCGCTTGGTTGCGTATTCTCAGTAACTGTGTTTGCTGCTGTTGCCTGACCTTTTACTGAAAGTGTTGATCCAGCATAGATCATGTCAGAGCTTAGGTTATTCCAAACCTTCAGGTTATTGACTGTTGTTCCGAATTGTTGAGCAATCTTTGTCAGCGTGTCCCCCGCTTTGATTGTATATTGCCCAGTAGTGGTTGTTTCTTCTGAAGAAATGGTCAGTTTTTCTCCTGCAATGATTTTATCAGAAGTTAACTTGTTCCATTCTTTTAGGTCCTTTAGGTTCACTCCGTTTTTCTGAGAGATTCCCCAGAGCGTTTCACCCTTTTGCACCGTGATTTCTTTTGCAGAAGCGTGAGCTCCGAATGCAGTTGATGAAAGTGCAGCAACTGCTACAAAGGACATAATCGTCTTCTTCATAAGTAAATCCTCCCTTGTTAGCTTTTTATTGGCGGCTAACAGGTGATATCGTAACACACGTAAATGTCAAATCAATAACAAAAAGATATGATTTAGATTACAGTTCCTTTACATGAAGGATTTCTCTCTGCTGGAAAGACTTGCTGAACCCTTGATATAATAGGCTTCGCAAGTCTTTTTATCTTGAGGAAAAAAAGAGAAAATAAAATGTGTTTTTTATAGAAAAAAAGGTTGATTTACTGTTTTTTTAGTCTGACATCCCTGCATAAGCTTGTATTTCTTGTAAAAAAAGCCGGCCGTATTTTGCCCTTTTTTGTTCTCCGACTCCTTTTATAGACAACAGTTCCTCATCATTTACGGGCTGTTTTCCTGACATTTCTTTTAACGTTTGGTCAGAGAAAACAACAAAAGGAGGAACACCCTGCTCTGTCGCAATTTCTTTGCGAACCATGCGCAATCGCTCAAACAGTTCGTCATTTTCAGTAATCGCTAATGCTTTTAACGCTTCTTTTCTCTTTATTGATAATTCTCCTCTCAGCACATTCCTTCCTTTACTGCTGACAAAAAGAGTCGGAAACGTACCGTCTGACATCCTGATAAAATCGTCAGAAATGAGAAATTCGATAAAATCACTGATTTCCCCTACTGATTGGTGTTTTAATATCCCATATGTGGTGAGTTCGGAAAAGCCGTTTTCAAGAACCTTTTTATTTTTAGATCCGGCTAGCACCTGGGCAACCATCGTCTTGCCAAACCGTTCTTTCATGCGAATGATACAAGATAAGACCATTTGTGCCTCCCGAGTCACATCATGGGACGTCCTTGTATCAGTGCAATTTCCGCACTGTCCGCACGCATGAGGCTCCTTTTCTCCGAAATACATAAGGATAAAACGCTGCAGGCAATCTTCCGTGTGACAATAGTCGACCATTTGTCTCAGCTTTTTTAAATCCTGCTTTTGTTTCTCTTCATGCTCTGATTGTTCAATTAAGAAGCGCTGCACCATAATATCCTGCGGTGAAAACAGAAGTACACATTCACTGGCAAGACCGTCTCGCCCAGCTCGTCCAGCCTCTTGATAGTAGCTTTCCATATCTTTTGGAATCTGTGCATGCAGAACAAATCTGATGTTTGATTTATCAATGCCCATACCAAAAGCAGAGGTTGCCACCATCACTTGCAGCTCGTCATTAAGAAACCTTTCCTGCTGCTCTTTTCTCACATCATCTGCCAAGCCCCCGTGATATCTGCCCGCACTGATCTGATTTCGTTTTAATCTCTCATATATTCGATCAGCTTCTTTCCTGGTCGCTGTGTATACAATTCCTGCCTCATGTTTGTTGTTTTGCACATAATCATCAATAAAACGATCCTTATTTTCTCCTTTTGCTACTTTAAAGGTTAAATTGTCTCGAGAGAATCCGGTATGTATCGTGTTTTCTTTTTGAATATGCAGCTGTTTGCATATATCCTCATGAACCTCAGGTGTTGCTGTTGCTGTTAATGCCATGATGACAGGCTTGTCATGTAATTCTCGGAACAAAATTTCAATATTTCTGTAGCTTGGCCTGAAATCGTGGCCCCATTGAGATATACAGTGCGCCTCGTCTATTGCGACCAAAGGAACATCAATGCTCTGCAAAATCCGTATAAACTCCGTGGACGTTAGTCGCTCCGGTGTAATGTAAAAAAGCTTGTAAGCCCCTTCTTTGAGTCCGTTCAGCCTCTCATAAATCTCCTGATTGGATTGTGTGCTGTTAATGTAGGCGGCGGTAATCCCTGCTTCTTCTAACGCATCGACTTGATCCTTCATCAAGGAAATCAACGGCGAAATAACGATCGTTGTCCCTTCAAACATTAGTGCCGGAATTTGATAGCATATTGATTTGCCTCCTCCCGTCGGCATAATGCAGGCCGTATTTTGTCTCGCTTCCGTCACCGAGCGGATCGCTTCTTCTTGTCCACTGCGGAGCTTTTCATAACCGAAATAATGGGCCAGAAGGGATTGGGCTCTATGTAACATAACGTGTAAACCTCGCTTTTCCTTGAATTTCTCCCATCATATCATAAAAAAGCGGCCTTCATTTCTGACACACAGAAATTGAATTTTCACTATACCTATCTTTTTTAGATAAAATAAAAAGCCATTTCCAAAAAGGAAATGGCTTTCGCTACGTCTTGCCGTATGCAAGTAAGAAAGTTTTAAACCACCACTCCTCAAAGTGGGTGTTTGCAGAAACGTTCCTGTCGTCCTCTGCAATGGAGGCATGACATTCCAGCTTCGATATAAAACTCCCTATTACAGCTTAAAGGTTAAAACTTAATTAACAATACGCACAAAGTAGCTTCTTTTATATAGTACACCATCAGCCGATTTTTATCAAGGGGCCAGAACAATTGTTTAGAAAAACTTTTTCCAGCGATTAAAACTGCTTTTTCGCTATTATATCTGACGATTTGACAAATAAAAAATATATTACAATAAAAAAACAGCCTTTTTCGTTCTCTTTCTTCTAGATAATATGTATACAAAAAACTCCTATCGCAGTGATAGGAGTCTTTGTTTCATTAGAATTTCGCAGCGAGATCTTTTGCTTCTTGTAAACCTTTTTCTACGATTTCTTGAGCTTGATCAGGTGCTGCGTTATGTCCTTCGATAACAACAGTGTGCAAGTCTTGAACACCCCAAAAGCCAAGAACTGTTTTCATGAAGTTTAATGACATTTCAAGTGCAGCCATTGGCCCTTCAGAGTAAATGCCGCCGCGCGCGTTAAGGAGTGCAACTTTTTTGTCTCCCATTAACCCAACTGGTCCTTCTTGTGTGTATTTGAATGTAACGCCTGCACGAGACAGGTAATCAACATAAGTATGAAGAACTGCCGGCACTGTGAAGTTCCAAAGCGGGAATGCGAAAACAACTTTGTCAGCTTTTACAAACTGGTTCAGATATTTATCGGCAATTGCAGCTTGTTTTTTCTCTTCTTCTGTCATTTCCATTCCTTGACCTGCTTTAAATGTTCCGTTAATCATATCTCTTCCAAGGTAAGGTAGGTTCTCTTTATGAAGATCTAATTCAACCACTTCGTCAGCAGGGTTATTTTCTTTATAAGCAGCTAAGAAAGCCTCGTAAAGTTTAGTTGAAACGCCTTCTTCGGCTGTACGGTCGCTTGTTTTTACAAATAATACTGTAGACATTTGTATTCCTCCCGGTAAACTTTTTATATTAACTTACAAATAGTATGTTACTTTCTTTTTTACGTAAAGTCAATGACTTTATTTTGAATATGAGATTTTTTACAAAAAAAAAGCAAGTACATCTAATATCGGTGTACTTGCTTGCCATTTTCACTTCGAATCTTGTTCACGATCCAAAATTTCATACGTCTGAGAGCTTTTTTGATCAATGGTTTCTTTATTGGATAGATCCTTTACCTGCTCGTGAAACTCTCTTTCAAATGATGGAGCATCTGTCTCTACATCACCCTCCATATCAGCTTGGGCCTTCACTGTCATTCTTGCATAAGGAACAGCTTCAAGCCTTTCATAAGGAATGTCTTGGCCAGTTTTTTCACACACTCCGTACGTGCCATCTTTCATTTTTTGTAACGCATGGTTGACCTCCTCTAACAGCTCCCGGTCGACCTCTCTCACCGTTTGGTCTGTCATCCGGTCTGTGACGAGCGTGCCGTGGTCTGCCATGTGGTTGTCAACCCCATTGGAAAGCTCCCCTACTTCTTCCGTTATTGATTCTGTTTCCTTCTTCTCGCCAGATAATTCTTTTTTCATATCGAGCAATTTATAATAGAGATGCTTCTTTTGTTCTTTAGTCAACGCCATGTGTATCCTCTCCTTTCTATCCTGTTTCCCGTTTTGCCCACTGTCAAACATGGGAACTTGATAGAAAGATGAGCTAATGCATCTTTGAACGCATCGCCACCAGAACAATGCATATACGCTCTTCTCTGTTTTTTATATAAAAAAAGCCTAACCATTTTTTGAACGGCTGGCTCATCAAATATTCAGCTGCACAAGTGCTTTGTCAGCACCGCTTGAACTTCGCTTAAATCGGTGTCTTTCGCAAATTCTAATTCGAACGTTTTGCTTCTAGTCATCAATAAAAGCCCAGTGTCCGGATCGAACATGCCCGCTTCTTGGATCGCAAAGCTTTCAATTGTTTTATATGGAAGAAATACACGAACCTTCTTTTTAGAAAACATTTTATTGTCAAAAAAAATGATCCGCTTATTTGTAAAGCAAATTTGGTCCACTCGGAGCTTATAAATCGATTCTATTCTTTCTCCTTCAACGAGCAAAGCTTCAAGCTTCTTTGCATCCGCTGATCTGCTAACAGAAAAAATACCCAATGAAGAACCCCTCTTTCTGCATTTATCTATTTGTTTATTCATTCACTATATAAAAATAAGTCCTTTATCCCTATATAAGAATACGACATAGAAGACATTTAAACCATTACGAACAGATTACATTTTTCAGATTTTTGATTTGTTTTTCATCTTTTGTGCTGTTGTCATCAAGTAATACGCACGTATAGAGAAAAAAGTTTCAATATTCAGCATTGTTTTTTTTAAAAAAAGTGGTTCTTAGAGTTTTCATTGATTTTGTTTTATTTTTCCTGTTTTTATCAAAAAAAAAAACCGCAGCTCTGCTGCGATTTTAAACCTCTTCGAAGTATTCTTTATAATAGCCACCGACTTTATTCGTATTGTCGATCACAAAGAGAAACTCCTCTGTTTCATTTTTCACTTCATATTCTTTTCCCGGAGTTAAAACGCGATTTACGATATATTTTTTTGCGTTTGTCTGCACACATTTTACCTTTTTGATTGTTTCTTTTTCAAGCCAATTGTTATGAATCATAAATGAAATCTCCTTTTCATATCTATAAGCTTATTGTAGCTTTTTTCTTTTGTAAATTGCAATATCGGTTATTCATTGATTTTGCCTTGTTTTCTATTATAGAATGTTTTTATACGCTTACTCTTATAGCAAAAATCACAGCTTATTCCTGCTATTCGATCAATGAAAATCAATGTGCTATCACCAAGAATCTCAAAACAGACCATAAAAAATGACTGGAGGTTTGTTACAGATGAGTTCTTTAACGATGCAAGTGACGAAAAGGCTGGAGACATTTTTAAAAGGAACAAAGAAGCTTTATATTGACGGAAAGTTTGTTCCGAGTGCCTCAGGGGCAACATTTGACACACCCAACCCGGCGACCGGCGAAACTTTGATGACGCTGTATGAAGCCCAGGCTGCGGATGTGGACAAAGCGGTTAAAGCTGCCCGGAAAGCCTTTGACCAAGGAGAATGGAGAACAATGTCTCCGGCTTCAAGAAGCAGACTGATGTATAAGCTGGCAGACTTAATGGAAGAGCATAAAACTGAGCTTGCTCAACTTGAAACGCTTGATAACGGAAAACCTATAAATGAAACGACGAATGGAGATATACCGCTGGCTATTGAGCATATGCGCTATTACGCCGGCTGGTGTACAAAAATAACAGGACAGACGATTCCTGTTTCCGGCGCTTATTTTAATTATACGCGCCATGAGCCTGTGGGCGTCGTCGGCCAGATCATTCCATGGAATTTCCCGCTCCTGATGGCGATGTGGAAAATGGGTGCTGCTCTTGCAACAGGCTGTACAATCGTGCTCAAACCGGCTGAACAAACACCGCTTTCTGCTCTTTATTTGGCAGAATTAATTGACCAAGCCGGCTTCCCTGACGGTGTCATCAATATCATTCCGGGATTCGGTGAAGATGCGGGAGAAGCGCTGACGAACCATGAAGCGGTTGATAAAATTGCCTTTACCGGTTCCACTGAAATTGGAAAGAAAATCATGTCCACCGCTGCGAAAAGCATTAAGCGGGTTACATTGGAGCTGGGCGGAAAATCACCAAATATTCTCTTGCCGGATGCGAATTTGAAAAAAGCGATCCCAGGCGCTTTAAACGGTGTGATGTTTAACCAAGGCCAAGTCTGCTGTGCGGGCTCACGCGTTTTCATTCATAAAGACCAATATGATGAAGTTGTTGATGAGATGGTGTCCTATGCTGAATCACTCCGCCAAGGAGCGGGACTTCATAAGGATACACAAATCGGGCCTCTCGTGAGCAAGGAACAGCACGAACGCGTTCTTTCCTATATTCAAAAAGGAAAAGACGAAGGAGCGAAAGCAGTGACTGGGGGAAGCTGTCCTTTTGAAGAAGGATATTTTGTCGCACCGACTGTGTTTGCGAATGTTGAAGACGAGATGACCATCGCAAAAGAAGAAATTTTTGGACCGGTGCTGACTGCTATTCCGTACGAAACAGTCGATGAAGTCATTGAACGAGCGAATCATTCAGAATATGGACTCGCAGCCGGACTATGGACAGAGAACGTCAAGCATGCCCACTATATCGCGGACCGTCTTCAAGCCGGTACCGTTTGGGTAAACTGCTATAATGTGTTTGACGCAGCATCTCCGTTTGGCGGTTATAAACAGTCAGGACTCGGACGTGAAATGGGATCATATGCCTTAGATAACTACACAGAAGTCAAAAGTGTATGGATAAATCTCGAAGACTAACATGTATGTCAAAAAACTGCTGCCTGCCAGCAGTTTTTTTTCTTTCTGTAATGGCTGTAAATGACGCAGAATATATATGCTTCTGAAGGAGTTGAGCGTGATGGGCACACTTCAGGAGAAAGTGAGGCGTTATCAAAAGAAAACCATTGCAGAGTTAAAAGACAGGCAAAATGCTGACGGTTCGTGGACATTTTGCTTTGAAGGACCAATCATGACAAATTCCTTTTTTATTTTACTCCTCACCTCACTAAATGAAGGCAAGAATGAAAAAGAACGAATATCAGCGCTTGCAGCCGGCATTCGCGAAAAACAGCAGCCCGACGGGACATTCATCAATTATCCCGATGAAACGAGCGGAAATCTAACCGCTACCGTCCAAGGATATGTCGGGATGCTGGCTTCTGGTTGTTTTCACCAATCTGACCCGCACATGAGGAAAGCTGAACAATTTATCATCTCACATGGCGGTTTGAGACATGTTCATTTCATGACAAAATGGATGCTTGCCGTGAACGGGCTGTATCCTTGGCCTGTTTTGTATTTACCATTATCACTCATGGCGCTTCCCCCAACGTTACCGGTTCATTTCTATCAGTTTAGCGCATATGCCCGAATTCATTTTGCTCCTATGGCTGTAACACTCAATCAGCGATTTGTTCTTAAAAACCGCAATATTTCATCACTTCGCCATCTCGATCCGCATATGACAAAAAACCCTTTCACTTGGCTTCGATCTGATGCTTTTGAAGAAAGAGATCTCACGTCTATTTGGTCACATTGGAATCGCATTTTTCATGCACCCTTTGCTTTTCAGCAGCTCGGCTTACAGATGGCTAAAACATATATGCTGGACCGGATTGAAAAAGACGGAACATTATACAGCTACGCGAGCGCAACCATATTTATGGTTTACAGCCTTCTGTCACTTGGTGTGTCACGCCACTCTCCTGTTATCAAGAGGGCGATTAACGGCATCAAATCATTGATGACAAAGTGCAGCGGGATTCCTTATCTGGAAAACTCTACTTCAACTGTTTGGGATACAGCTTTGATCAGCTATGCCCTTCAAAAAAACGGCGTGACCGAAACAGACGGCTCTATCACAAAAGCTGCTGCCTATTTGCTAGAACGCCAGCATACCAAAAGAGCAGATTGGTCTGTCAAAAACCCGAGAGCAGCGCCCGGCGGCTGGGGGTTTTCAAACATCAATACAAATAACCCTGACTGTGACGACACTGCAGCCGTATTAAAAGCGATTCCCCGCAGTTATTCTCCTTCAGCTTGGGAGCGAGGGGTGTCTTGGCTTTTATCGATGCAAAACAATGACGGCGGATTTTCTGCTTTTGAAAAAAATGTGAACCATCCTCTGATTCGGCTTCTCCCGCTTGAATCCGCCGAGGACGCAGCGGTTGACCCTTCAACCGCCGACCTCACCGGACGTGTGCTGCACTTTTTAGGCGAGAAAGCTGGTTTCAGTGAGAAACATCAACATATTCAGCGCGCTGTGAACTGGCTTGTCGAACATCAAGAACAAAATGGGTCATGGTACGGGAGATGGGGTGTTTGCTACATTTACGGAACATGGGCTGCTCTCACGGGCATGCAGGCCTGCGGAGTTGACCGAAAGCACCCTGTTATACAAAAGGCCTTGCGCTGGCTCAAATCCATACAGCATGATGACGGCAGCTGGGGAGAATCCTGTAAAAGCGCCGAAGTCAAAACGTACGTCCCGCTTCATAAAGGAACTATTGTACAAACGGCCTGGGCTTTAGACGCACTGCTCACATACGAAAATTCCGAACACCCATCTGTTGTGAAAGGCATGCAATATCTTACGGACAGCCGTTATCATAGCGCCGATAGCTTGGCCTATCCAGCAGGAATCGGATTGCCAAAGCAATTTTATATTCGTTATCACAGTTATCCATATGTATTCTCTTTGCTGGCTGTCGGAAAATATTTGAATTCTATTGAAAAGGAGACAGCAAATGAAACGTGAATCTTATCAAACGGAGATGTTCAATTGGTGTGAAGCCTTGAAGGATCAGATTCAAAAGCGAGGACAGCTTGAACAATTTGAAGATCAATTTGACAAAATGATTGAAGCGCTGGAAGATGACCAAACAACAGAAGAAGATTGGTATAAGCAGGCTGCTGCCCTTTATCGGGATATTACAGAATCAGAGGATACAAGTGAAAGACGTGCTTACGTCCCTATTGGGAAACATGTGCTGCCAAAGCTTCCATACAAATATTCCGCCTTAGAACCTTATATATCACGTGACATTATGGTCCTTCATCATACGAAGCATCATCAGAGCTATGTTGACGGTTTAAACAAAGCAGAAACAGAGCTAAAAAAAGCGAGAGCATCAAAGAATTATGACTTGATCACTCATTGGGAAAGAGAGCTTGCATTTCATGGAGCAGGCCATTATTTGCACAGTATTTTTTGGTTTTCGATGCATCCAAACGGAAAAAGGCGCCCTACAGGAGCATTGTTCCAAATGATCGATATTTCATTTGGAAGCTACTCGGCCTTTAAAGAACATTTTACTCAGGCCGCTAAAAAAGTGGAAGGAGTCGGCTGGGCGATTCTGGTCTGGGCTCCCCGATCGGGACGGCTGGAGATCTTAACGGCAGAAAAGCACCAGCTCTTCAGCCAATGGGATGTGATCCCTCTTTTACCGCTTGACGTATGGGAACATGCCTACTATTTGCAATATAAAAATGACAGGGCAAGCTATGTTGATCATTGGTGGAATGTCGTGGATTGGCGCGAGGCAGAAAAACGTTTCGAGCAGGCAAAAGATGTCGTTTGGAAACTCTATTAAAAAAAAGCCCCCTTTTCCCGGGGGCTTCGTGTTTTAAAAAATGCCTACCACATGCAAAAATACGATAATGATGGCAACAGGAGATAGATAACGAATGAGCAGCAGCCAAACCGCAAACCACTTTCGTTTGAGATTGGAACCGCTTTTCAGCTCATTAAACAAATCCTGTTTCGGTATTTTTAGCGGGACAAAAATAGAAATCAATAATGCGCCTAACGGCATTAAAATATTGCTTACAAGATAGTCGGCCGCATCAAAAATAGACAAGTGAAATAGAGAGACGTCACTTAAGACACCGTAGGATAATGCAGACGGCACACCGACAATAAAAATAGCAATCCCGCCTAACCAAGCGAATCGTTTTCTCTTATTGACATCGCCTTTTGAAAGCACTGCGACCAAAATTTCCAGCATTGAGAAAGCGGATGTCAATGCCGCAAATAAAAATAGAATTAAAAATGCTAATAAAAAGATAATTCCGAACGGCATTTGATTAAACACAGTCGGCAGTACGTTAAATAACAGGACCGGCCCTTGGTCTGGTTTGAGGCCGAATGAAAATACAGCTGGAAAAATCGCAATTCCTGCCATTACAGCAACAAGCATGTTTAATACAGTTACTGATACAGCGGACTGCACTACGTTTTCCTGTTTCTCTAAATAAGAGCTATACGTTACCATGACTGATACACCGACACTTAATAAGAAAAAGGATTGGCCCATCGCATATAAAATCGTATTGGCATTAATCGCGGTTACATCAGGCATCAGGAAAAACTTGAGCCCTTCCATCGCTCCATCAAGTGTAACCGAACGCACCATTAAAATAACAAATAATATAAAAAGCGCCGGCATTAATATTTGGCTTGCTTTTTCAATTCCGCTGCTAACCCCTTTTGCAACAACAAAAATTGTCACCACCATAAAGAGCAGCTGGCCTCCTACTGCCAGATAAGGATTTGAAATCGTACTAGCAAATATCGTATCAAAACCAGATGTTTGCGATAAACCGCCAGTGAAGCCTTTTGTAATATAAATTAAAATCCACCCGCCGACGACACTATAAAAAGATAAAAGAATAAAGCACGTCGCCATTCCTAAATAACCGATCCAATGCCACTTCGTTCCCGGAGCAAGTGTTTTATAGGATTGTACGGCATCTTTCTGTGTTTTTCTGCCTATGATGAATTCACCTAACAATAAAGGCAGTCCGATTAAAACCGTAAATAAAATAAAAATAAGTAAAAATGCTCCTCCTCCGCTGGTTCCCGCTACATATGGAAATTTCCATATCGCACCAAGCCCGATAGCTGATCCTGCCGCGGCTAAAATAAAGCCGAGCTTCGAAGACCATTGATTCGCTTCCTTCACCCTATCACTCCTATTTTATCTAACCATTATAAAGATTCATTGTAAGAATATCTTCCTATATAGTCAAGAACATTTTAATTCGTTTACATAACGCATTTATTGCTTTTCTATCAAAAGTCAATTCATCTACTAATATTGAATTATTCAGAAAATTAATTATAATAAGAGAATGCTTCAAAATCTGTGAGAATTTCTGCTGAAGTTCTTGATAAATGTGTAAGGAGTGTTTTGATGGACATCATTAGAAAAATAAGTCATTTCGCGGGACAAACCTTTGGCATATGGGTCATTGTTTTTGCCCTGCTGGGATTTACTTTCCCGTCTTATTTTACATGGATCAGTACTTATATTACGATTTTTCTTGGCATTATCATGTTTGGAATGGGTCTTACACTGCAAGCCGATGATTTCAAAGAACTGATCAGAAAACCTTGGCATGTCATTATCGGGGTAATTGTACAGTATACCATCATGCCGCTCGTTGCTTTCGGCCTCTCATTTGGGCTGCATCTTCCAGCTGAGATCGCAGTGGGTGTTATTCTTGTTGGCTGCTGTCCTGGCGGCACAGCCTCTAATGTCATGACATTTTTAGCAAAAGGAAATACGGCTTTATCTGTTGCTGTTACAACAATTTCTACCTTGTTGGCACCTGTTTTAACACCAGTTTTGATCATGCTGTTTGCCAGGGAATGGCTCCCTGTCTCGCCAGGGTCTTTAATTATTTCAATCTTACAGGCTGTTTTATTTCCGATCATCGCAGGCGTGATCGTCAAAATGTTTTTCAGAAAGCAAGTGGAAAAAGCTGTACATGCCCTTCCGCTTGTTTCTGTCATTGGCATCGTTGCGATTGTCTCAGCTGTTGTCAGCGGCAACCGGGAAAATCTCCTTCAATCAGGGTTGCTCATTTTTTCTGTTGTCATCCTGCATAACGGAATCGGTTATTTGCTTGGATTTCTTTGTGCAAAGCTTTTAAAAATGGATTATCCGTCTCAAAAAGCAATTGCAATCGAAGTTGGCATGCAAAATTCAGGACTTGGGGCCGCACTCGCCACGGCTCATTTCTCACCGCTATCTGCCGTACCCAGCGCGATATTCAGTGTGTGGCATAACCTTTCTGGTTCCATGCTGGCAACATACTGGTCAAAAAAAGCGAAAAAGGAACAAACAGCATCCAACAGCAACAATCTGTCTCTTTAAAATACGCATCAAAAAAGGTACATCACTTTATCGTGATGTACCTTTTTTTATTATCCCTCTAATAAAAGCTGTTCAGGATCTTCCAGTAAATTTTTGATTGTCACTAGGAAACCAACCGCTTCTTTACCGTCAACAATCCGGTGATCATAAGATAAAGCGATATACATCATCGGACGGTTTTCGAAACGATCTTCATCAATGGCTACAGGTCGCAGTTGAATCTTATGCATGCCCAGTATACCGACTTGAGGGCTGTTTAAAATTGGAGTCGACATCAGTGAACCGAAAGTTCCTCCGTTTGTAATGGTAAAGGAACCGCCCTGAAGCTCGCTAAGGGTTAATTTATTGTTTCTTGCTTTTTTCGCAAGTTCGCCGATTTCTTTTTCGATGCCTGCAAATGTCAAACGGTCCGCATCCCGTACAACCGGAACGACAAGGCCTTCATCAGCTGCAACAGCAATCCCGATGTCGTAGAATTTCTTAACGATCAGCTCATCGCCTTGAATTTCCGCATTCAGCAGCGGATATTTCTTCAATGCAGCAACAACCGCTTTCGTAAAGAAAGACATAAAGCCGAGCTTCACTTCGTTTTGCTCAAAGAATTGATCTTTGCGGCGTTTTCTGAGGTTCATGACAGCCGTCATGTCTACTTCATTAAATGTAGTCAGCATCGCTGATGTTTGCTGTACCTCTACAAGTCGTTTTGCAATCGTTTGTCTGCGGCGTGACATTTTTTGCACTTCGACAGGTTTGTCAAAGCTTTGCTGTGTTTTTTGAGCCTGAGGCTGCTGTTGTTTCTGAGGAGCCGGTTTTGACGCTGGTTTTTCGTACGCTTCGACATCCTGCTTGCGCACTCTCCCTAACGGATCTCCCGTTGGAACCTGAGACAGGTCAATTCCTTTCTCTCTTGCCAGCTTACGGGCTGAAGGGGAAGCGATCGTTCTTGATTTTGCTTCGGCTTGTGCTTCCTCGCTATCTTTTGCAGCTGGTTCAGCCTGTTTCTCTTCTTTCTCGCTATCTTTGCTTTCAGCTTTCTCTGAAGGTGCAGGGGCAGAACTTTCACCCGCGCCTTCTGAAATCGTACCGATAATTTCTCCAACTTGGACGGTATCACCCGAATCTTTCAATACCTCTTGAAGTACACCCGATTCTTCTGCTGTCAATTCAACATTTACTTTGTCCGTTTCTAGTTCAAGCAGATATTCACCCTGTTCTACATAATCACCAGGCTGCTTCAACCATTGGGCTATTGTTCCTTCTGAGATTGATTCTGCTAATTCAGGTACCTTAATTTCCGCCATTTTTTCATTTCCCCCTTAGTTTTTGCGAGTCAAGCTATCAGATACAATACGTTCCTGCTCTTTTTTATGCACTGTCGGATCTCCCTCTGCAGGGCTGGATCGTCTTCTTCGCCCAATATATTGAACGCTTACTCCCTGTGGTGCAATCTCTGTCAAATATGGGCTGATATAACTCCAGGCCCCCATGTTCTGCGGCTCTTCCTGCACCCAAACGATTTCTTTCAGGTTCGGAAGTTTCGCTAATAATTCTTTGACTCCTTTTGCCGGGAATGGATACAGCTGTTCAATTCTCGCAATGTGAAGCCACTCTTTACCGTCTTCTAACTTATTGAAATGGTCGCTGATGTCAATAGACACTTTACCGCTGGATAATACAAGTCTGGTTACTTTTTCATAGTCATGAGAAAGTCCGGACTGTTCGTATACAGGCTGAAAGCGGCTTTCGCTGAGCTCCTGCACTTCCGAAACCGTATTCGGATTACGAAGAAGGCTCTTCGGCGTCATAATGACGAGCGGCCTGATTTCTTCACGAAGCAGCATTTTGGCCTGTCTTCTTAAAATATGAAAATATTGTGCAGCGCTTGTCAGGTTGGCAACCGTCCAGTTGTTTTCCGCGGCAAGCTGCAGGAACCGCTCGATTCTTCCGCTTGAGTGCTCGGGCCCCTGTCCCTCGTAACCGTGCGGAAGAAGCATGACTAATCCAGATTTTTGGCCCCATTTCGCGCGTCCGGCAGAAATGAATTGGTCAAAATACACTTGAGCAGCGTTGGCAAAATCTCCATACTGCGCTTCCCACATGACAAGCGTTTCCGGTGAATGCACGTTATACCCGTATTCAAAGCCAAGAACCGATCCTTCAGACAGCGGGCTGTTATGAACAGCAAAAGACGTGTCACAGTCAGATAAATGATGCAGCGGCACAAATTCTTCGCCCGTCTCACTGTCATGAAGCACAAGGTTTCTTTGGGCGAACGTTCCGCGCTCGGAATCCTGTCCAGTTAAACGAATCGGTGTTCCGTCTTTCAAAATAGAAGCAAACGCAAGTGATTCAGCCAAAGACCATTCCACTTTTCTATCATCATCGAACGCCTTGGCGCGTCTTTCTAAAATACGCTTAAGCTTGCCGAAAACGTTAAATGACTCCGGCCAATTGATTAATTCCCCATTCAGCTTACGGAGTACATCAAAATCAATGGAAGTGTCCACATCAGGGAAACCGTTTGAAACAGGCTCTGGAAGTTCAATTTCACTTGCGGTATGTTCCTTTTTAGACGGCACTTTCTGATAAGCATCTTCCATGCGCTTCGTTACCGATTTTTCGATGTTTTGAACAACTTCTTCGGTAAGCACGCCTTCATTTACGAGCTTTTCGGCGAAAATTTGTTTGACGGTCGGATGCTTTCTGACAGCATCATACAGCATCGGCTGAGTGGTAGACGGTTCATCCATTTCATTGTGTCCATAGCGTCTGTACCCAATCAAGTCAATCAGAAAGTCCTTATTGAATGTTTTTCGGTATTCGACCGCAAACTTAACAGCTGAAAGACAGGCTTCTGGATCGTCCGCATTTACGTGAACAATCGGAATTTCATAGCCCTTCGCCAGGTCACTGGCGTAGTTTGTCGACCTTGATTCAGCGCTTTCAGTTGTGAATCCGATCATGTTATTGGCGATAATATGAATCGCACCGCCTACTTGATACCCTTTTAAAGAGCTTAAATTCAATGTTTCAGCGACGATTCCTTCCCCAGGGAATGCAGCGTCTCCATGAATTAAGATGGCAAGCGATTTTGTTTCATCCTGCACCGGATATCCGCTTTGTGTTCTCGTTTCCTGTGCCGCTCTCGTGCTGCCTTCAACAATCGGATTGATAAATTCCAAGTGGCTCGGGTTGTTTGCTAACGTAATGCGCGCTGATTTTGTTTCAGTGTCTTGAAGCTCCCGATTCGCCCCCAGATGGTATTTGACATCCCCTGTCCATCCGTAGCTAATTCCGATTGAACCCTCAGACGGGACAAGATCTTTGTTCGGCGCATGCTGGAATTCAGAGAAAATGATTTCATACGGTTTGCCGAGCACGTGTGCCAAAACATTCAGGCGCCCTCTGTGTGCCATCCCGATGTTGACACTCGTCGTGCCAGATTTAACAGATTGTGCAATAATGTCATCAAGCACTGGGACAAGTGCGTCCAGCCCCTCAATGGAAAAGCGCTTCTGCCCGACGAATGTACGGTGTAAAAACTGTTCAAAGCTCTCTACTTCTGTCAGTCTTTCCAGAACAGCCGACAGCTTCTCAGCTGAGTTCTTCTGGAACAGCTCGCCGGATTCAATCATCTTTGTCAGCCACTCGCGCTCTTTAAAGTCATGCACATGGTCAAATTCAAATGAGATGGTTCTTTTATACGTATTTCGTAAATACTGAATGGCTTCTAAACCGTTCGTAATGTTTTTAGGAGCGTCTTTGCAAATCACTGACGCAGGTATTGCTTTTATTTCTTCTTCTGTTAGCCCGTAATCGGATAATGGAAAGAGCTCGCTCTTTTTACCATCCTTTCTGAGCGGATTGACGGAAGCGTTTAAATGGCCATAGGTTCGGATATCTTCTGCAAGTCTGACTGCGGATGCGATCTTTTGAATCAGATCGGCTGTAACACGTCCCTTTTCTTTTGTTCCCGAGGCCTCTTTTATATCGTTTGGCGGAGCGCCGAGCTCGTCGAACATTTCCTTTAGATCCGGATCAATGCTGGTCGGATCCTGGGTATACTGATCGTAAAGCTCCAGCGCATAGCCGAGGTTCGGACCGTAAAAATCTTCCCAATTCATTCGTTGTTTCATACTATTTTGAAACATTTGAATATTACCCCCAACTTAGATAATCAAGTGAATGATTCACTATCTTAAAATAACTTTCGAACGCTGTGTCCAAAATTATGTAATAAAAACGCTTCCACCGATATTTTACCACTGTTTGCAATTTGATTCTACCTTGATTGTTCACAAAATAGTAAAAAACCTTTATAAAAAACAAAAAATTTAATCATTTGAAAAAAGAAACGCCAAAAAGCATAGGATAAAGGGCTATCCTATGCTTTTATGGAGTAGTTTTTTCAGCAGCGGATACAGTACATCGGGGAGCTCATCAACATCCGGGACAAATATACTGAACTTTCCATACATATCCTGAATGGTTTTCATTTGCGATTCTTCTATTTCTGAGTTGGAGAGAAAAACATTTATCACTTCTATTCCTCTCTTTCGGGCTTCAATAACGGCTTCGCTTGTATCGACAATCCCGTTTTGCTCATAGCCAAACGCGGCCGGCTCTCCATCTGAAAAAACGATCAAGAACTTTTGCGCCTCGCTTCGCTGCAGCATTTTTTTTGTCATCTGTCGGATCGCATAGCCGTCACGGTTATCTTCCTCAGGCTCAAGCTGCATAATTGCAGGTCCAGCCTCTTGTCTTAATGATGATTGGAAGGGAATTACCGTATTGAAATAGTTTGGCTGGCTTGTTTCGGTCGCATCGTTTGTATCCTCCCAAAAGCCGACAATCTGATGCGGAACCGCTACCGATTTCAACGCTTCGTGAAATAGCACGATTCCCCGCTTTGTTTCGTCCATTTTGTCGAACATGCTGGCAGAACAATCGACCAGCAATGTAAAAACCGCGTCAATTTCTGATGATGGTTCTTGTTTTTTGTAGAAAAGACGCGGATTTCGCTCAGTGAAGTAACGGAGGAGCTTATTGTTCAGCCGTCCGGCATGAAGGTCTGTTCTAGGCAATGTTTTTTTATGCTCCAGCGTTTTTTGAATCATTTGTTTTAATCGCTTTTGATACGATTCAATCGTTTTTGCCTGCTGTTTATAAGAAAGCTCTTCTTCACTCGTTGCCTTCTGCGGCTCTTTATAAATCGGAAATGCGTATTTATTTTCTTTCCCGTCAGCCATACCCGCACTGTTCGGCTGGTCTTTTTGAGACTCCAGCGCTTCCAGCTTGGAATAGTCTTTCCGTTTTGTTTGTCTGGCTGATCCCTGGACAGAGCCAAGGGCTTGATCTCCATCGTCGCCTTCCCTTGAAGCGTCTTTTCCTAAATCTGATTTTGCTCCGTGTTCAATATCAAATTGAAGGAAGCTTTTAGACGGTGCTTCTGTTTCCCGGTGCCATGTCGGCATTTCTTCTTCGTGGATATCCTCATCACCTTCTGATTTTTTTGGAAGCGTGATGTCATCACTCAGCTTCGGCGCTTTTTTCTCATCTTCAAATAACGGTTGTTCTGCAGCTTTTGCGTAATCAAGCTCAGGCAAAAAGAAGTAGGTGTTCAACATGTCTTTATCGAGCACCTCTTCGAGTCCGTCCATTAGGTCTTCAACAATTTTTAGAACCTGCCGTGTCGAATCTGCTTCATACACGCGCAGGAGCTGCTGCTCAATAAACGGGCGCATTAGATCAATATCTTCACGCATAGACGGAAGGGTCTCGAGCGGTGATTCCGTTGTTAGCTTGACATAGATGGCGCAAAAGAGGGCATCCGTAAAAATGCTTCGCTCTAAATTTAAAGTCAGCTGAGTGGAGAAGTGTTTTCTGTACATGTCTTTTCGCTTCGCAAATACATGTTTCGTACCCGGGCGCTCATGTTTAATACATTCCTCTATTCTGATGTCCTCAAGCAGCATAAACAGCTGCTTGGCAAAGCTTTTGAACGTAAGCTGCCGATGAATATCATCCAAAAAGTTTGCAAACTCTTGCAGCGAGCTATATCTCGTTCCGACCGAACGCAGGTAGACGTCACTTTTCAGGCCCGCTTCCATGTCCTCCGCTGCCCTGTCTTTCCAAAAGTGGCTCATATAGATTTTCTTTTCAAATGGGTTGTAATAGGACTGAACGCCATATTCCACTTCTACCGCTTCACTCTTGGTGAGTGTTTTGGCCAAATCAGTGAGCATCATAAATAAAAACGAATCTATTGTGCTGTCATTAAATTTGATAAATTTCATCGCAGCGCCCTCATTCAAACAGAGTTTCTGCGATATTTCGGACGGCCGCCTTTTCCCGGTCATCATCAAGCTTCTCTACAATTCCCCGCTCGATGGCGCGACGCGGCGGAATATAAGCGGCTAAATCACATGTATCAATTAACGCTCTGATGGATGCCGCTTCTTCAGATACCTGTCCGTTATTGGCTTGAACGATCAGGTCAGAGGAAAGCGTGATAAACCGGTCAATCAATTTCTCATCTTGCAGGGCTGACTGAGACATGAGCACTTGTTTCAGTAGCTCGCCTTTAATATAAGGCACATCAATGATGACGAAACGGTTTTTCAACGCTTCATTCAGCGGAACAGTTCCGACATAGCCTTCATTGATGGCTGCAATGACGCCAAAACCTTCTTTAGCCCGAATAACTTCTCCTGTAAACGGATTTGTCATCATTTTTCTGTAATCTAATACACCGTTTAAAATAGGCAGTGTTTCCGGCTTTGCCATATTGATTTCATCTATATAAAGAAAATGGCCTTCTTTCATGGCTTTTGTGACAGGCCCTGAAACAAACTCGATCGTCGCCTGGCCAGATTGATTGTCAATCGTTTTATAGCCGACCAGGGCTTCTGCGTCCAAGTCAACAGAACAGTTGACACTGTGCATCGGTTTATGAAAATAGCTCGACAATGTTTCTGCCAGCTTTGTTTTTCCTGAGCCTGTAGGCCCCTTCAGCAGGACATTTTTTCCCATGGCTAATGCGATAATGGCGTCGAATAAAATCGCTTCATCGTCCGCCTCATAGCCTGATGTCCCGATGAGCGAATGAAACTCTGGGGAAATCGGCTGATCTTTATATGATAATAGCTTTTGTTGTATATCTTCCGGCAATGTTAAGTGCTGTAATTGAGTTGTCATAGACAAGTTCCCTTTCCTATTCGTATTCCATTAACGAGTATACTAAAAAAGCCCCTGTATGCTCAATACAAAAGGGCTTGGACGATATTACTGTTTCTCATTATTGCCGGAAAGGGCTCCGCAGACGATACGCGCACCTGAATTGCCGCTAGGATTCGTCAAATAATCGTCGGCATGCTCATGAATAATAAAAGCACTTCCGTCCTGGTCGAGAATATTTAGTTTACTTCCTTTTTTCATTGAGGTGTCCGGCGCATTCATTATGACATCTACTTTTCCATCAGCACCGACTTCAAGGTTCGGCAGATCTCCGGCATGATGACCCATCGGATTGTTGAAGCCGTGTTCTTTGTTTAGCGGATTAAAGTGACCTCCCGCTGATTCAAAATCCGGCCTGACACATGAACCTTTCTCATGGATATGAAAACCGAGCGAAGCGCCGGGGCGCAGGCTGTTTGCGGAAATATGAATATCGAGTCCCTCGTCTTCTGATTCTTTAATTTCTATAAAACCGACTGCTTTGCCTTCACGATTCATCAGCTGGACATGATGGCCAAACGCTGACGTTTCAACCACTTCTTTTTCCGGTACCCGCTTAGGAGGGTCATGAGGTTTTTTTTGTCCGCATCCCGCAACTCCCAGTGCCGTCACCATCATGAACAGCAAGAGACGGTACATACTGTCTCCCCCTTGTTTTTTCTAACAGTGTGGTCAATCAATTTCTGATATAAACAAAAAAGCCTATAAAAAGGCTTTTTGTCATACTTATTTTTAAAAATAGCTTCTTGCGCCCAAATAGCGCTGTTTCCAATATGAATTGCTAAGATTGGAAATGTCGACGCCTGATGAGCTTGCATGAATAAAGTCTCCGCCGCCTAGATAAATTCCCATGTGAGACGGGCCGGATTTATATGTGGTAAAGAAGACAAAGTCTCCGACTGACGGCTGGCTGACTTTTTGCATGACATTCCAATATCCTGCCGTACTCAATCTTGATATCGATGATACATTATTAATGAGGTAATATATGAAGCCGCTGCAATCAAAACCTGCAGGCGTGTTTCCTCCCCAGCGGTATGGCACCCCGACATATTTTTTCGCTTCAGTTATCATTCTGTCAATCTTCGAACCTATTTGAATGTTTGACCCTGAATTGTCTTTTGGCTTTGTCTGATTTGAATTGTTAGACTTTGTTGTTCCCGAGATGGTCAGTATCTGTCCAATTTGCAAGACATCAGATGACAAATTGTTTTTATCGCGGATACTTTGCACAGTGACACCGAGCTGATTCGCGATTTTCCACAGCGAATCGCCTGCTTTTACCTTGTATGTAGTTGTTTTTGGGGAGTTGGAGTTTGACGGCTTCTTGGAACCGCTGTTTCCGCTCTTAGGTGAACTGTTGCCCTTTATTTTGAGTACCTGCTTAGGGTAAAGGGTATCTGATGTTAGACCATTTAAGGTTTTCAATTCAGCTACAGTCATATTTAAGCTGTTTGCTATTTTCCACAGTGAATCACCAAGCTTAACCGTATATGTACTTTTCGATGACCCAGAAGAATTGGAACCGCTGTTTTTTTTGGAACCGTTTGAGCCGCTTGAACTGCTTGTCCCTTTGATCTTAAGCTTTTGCCCAGGACGAATCAGATCGCTGGTCAGGCTGTTTAAGCTTTTAAGCTCAGAAACACTCATTTTATGATTTTTAGCAATCATCCATAGCGAATCACCATATGCAACTGTGTATGTTGATGTTTTGCTTGAGCTTGGTGAGGATGTCGTGCTTTTTTTACTGCTTTCAGGAATTTTAAGGCTTTGTCCGACATAAAGCACCGTTGATTTCAATTTATTTTCGGATTTCAGCGCTGATATTGTCGTATCATATTGACGGGAAAGCTTCCAAAGAGAGTCACCGCTTTTTACTTTTATCGTTTTTGCTTCCGCGGGTGCTGAGCCCATTGATGACCCGACAACCGCGGAAACAGCCAAGCCGGCTACAATCTTCTTTTTCATTATTCAACCTCCTAAACTGTTTATATCGCAAAAACAGTTAGTATTTTGTTTCCAAAAATGGAACACATCAATTTTATCGTCACTTTTTCAGCAAGTTACACCCTTTTTCAAAGATTTGGCTGCAATTTCAGCATCGTTCGACCTTTAAATCAAATAAACACCTAATATTTTACATAAGCTGTACATGTTTTTCGAAAGTCTAAGGAACTAATTAAGCGGGGGTAAAAATGATGGTTTTCTATTGATGAATGAAGCAGATCTTCCTCCTTTCTTGTCTGTTTTTCTTATCAATTCTCTATCGTCGTATCAAATCCCTTCCTCTGCTTTCTTATGAAAATGTCAAAATGCCTGTTCTTTTGATAAGAACAGGCATTTATTATTATGCGTTGGCTGATTGAGTTTTGAGTTTCACAACTTCAAGAATGTTGTCGGCTGCTTTTTTAGAGCCGCCTGCCGCTTTCAATGATTGGCCAATGTCTCTCGCCTTTTCAGCATATACAGGATTGTTCATCACTTCTTGAATGGTTTCTTTCAGAAGGCCTTCAGATAATTGTTCTTTTTTCAGCACTTTTCCTGCGCCTATTTTTTCCACTTGATTCCCTACAGCAAATTGGTCAGCACCCATTGGAATGACTACAAGCGGGGTTTCAAAATACAAACCTTCACTTGTGCTATTCATTCCCCCGTGGGTTACAAATAAGCGGGCTCTTTTCAGGATCTCAAGCTGTGGGACGTACGGGCGTACAATGAAATTCTCCGGTATGTCGTTTAACTCATTTGCTTTAATATGTTTGCCGATGGAAAGCACAACCTTCCCGTCAAAGTCTTTACATACCTCGAGACACTGATTAAAAAACTGCTTTTGATTGTTAAAAATGGTTCCCATTGAGATAAACAGCACGTCTTCATTGTCAATCTGATCAAATGGGAAACCGTTGTTTCCGGCCCTTTCTGTAATAGAAGGGCCGACAAATACATACCGATCACCGAATTGCTCAGCCATTGGCTGAAATTCCCTTGATGTAAAAACAATTGTCAAATCCCCATCTGAAGAAAAAACGTCAAAAGGCTTCTTGATCGCTGTTTGAAAATCAGCATTTATTGTTTCTACAAGTTGCTGATAAGATTCATAATGAGGCGATTCTTCAATTGGCCCTTTCATGTAAGAACCCATCATTTCCTTTAGAAATTCCTCATTCATTGCAAAGGTAGTACACAATGAAAATCTTGGCAGCTTCAGCAGGTTGGCAATGATTTTACCGGCCAGTAAATGGTGATCATATATGACATAATCATACGATTCATGTTTGACTTCATCATAAATATGAGTCGCAATATCCTTACAGCCTTTCAAAAAGGCGCAGATCATTTCCGTGAAATCTCTTTCTTCATCTCCTGTTGCGTTTTTTCCAAAGTAATCTTCTCGAAAATCATGATACTCACGAAACTCAATATCAAGAGCTGCAATTTTTTCTTTGTATTCCTTCACTGCGTAGTAAGTAATATGTTCTCCCCGTGATTTCAGCTCCTTCATTACACCGATAGACGGATTAATATGCCCTTCACCGGGAAAACCGATCATTAATACATTAGCCATGGCGCAGCACCCTTCCTTTAAAATTTATGTAATATTTTATACGGTACTACAAATACAGAATACGGTAAAGTATTTAACTTAATTAATATTAATCTTGTAAAACTTTTCTACCAGTTTATATTTCCTGTCTCCAAAACAAAAAGCATTCAGCTTAAAGTGAATGCTTTAAAAAAAGGTCTGAATTCAGGCATTTTGTCTCATGATAGGTTTCTTAATCAGGCCCTTTTATTTATTTTTACGTTCTTGGCGAAATTAACGGATATAATACACCATCTTTGGCAAACGACATCTTCCCTGTCTCCTCTGAAACAACGAGCACAAGCGCATCCGTATACCCCGACATACCAAGAGCCGCGCGATGCCTTGTTCCCAATTGGACATCCACTTCCTTTGTTGTCAGCGGGAGGACATTGGCTGCTGAGACAAGTTTATTTTCCCTCACTAATAAAGCGCCGTCATGTAGAGGATTACCGGGGAAAAAGATGCTTTCAATTAATGAAGCGCTGATCTCCGCATGAAGGGAGGTTCCTTTTTGAATAAAATGTTCAACAGGTTCCGCTCTTTCAATCACAATTAAAGCACCATGTTTATGTTCCGATAGGGCTTTAATCGCCTTGGCCAGCTCGATAAATGCCGGTGTAAATTGCTCAATGTATGTCTGCAAATAAAACGATGATGCGATGCCCTGCATGTCCTGAAAAATGTGGCCCAATTCATCTAATTCACAAAGAAGGCACTGGTCTTTTTCATGTAGCGTTTTTAAGATTAGCGACGCATCACCTAATATTTGCTCTAAATACACTTGTATTTTTCCCTTAAATGCATTTTCTGATATCTGTTCATAACGCATAGACCTTCATCTCCTTTTTAAATTTCCAACTTTTCACGCATGCTTACCTTATTGATGCACATTCTATTGGTAAAGGAGGGATGTAAAGAATGGAAATCGAAAGAATCATTCAGTATGTTTGCACCTTTTTAGGCGTGATTTCGCTTTCTTTTATTTATGCCCAAATGTTTAGAAAAACGAAACCGACAAAAAAAGAATAGGGCCGGCGTTCATTGCTTTTTATACATAAAATGTTATAATTTCTCTCGTTATGAAAAAGAAACGGAGATCAATGTATGAAAGAAACTCGAAACGCCCGGCAAAAGATCAAACAGCTTTTGCACATTTTAATTCCGATATTCATTACCCAGGCGGGGCTTTCTCTTATGACTTTTTTAGATACGGTGATGTCTGGGAAAGTCAGCCCCGCTGATTTAGCTGGTGTCGCTATTGGCTCAAGCCTTTGGACCCCTGTTTATACAGGACTTGCAGGTATATTAATGGCGGTCACCCCGATTGTCGCTCAGTTTTTAGGCGCTGAAAAAAAACAGCAAATTCCCTTTACTGTTTTACAGGCTGTATACGTGGCCGCGCTTCTTAGCGTCGCCGTTTTAGCGATTGGATATGCTGCAGTTGACCTAATTCTTGGCCAATTAGACCTTGAAACTCATGTCCATCAAATTGCCAAACACTTTTTAGGCTTTTTATCGCTGGGAATTTTCCCTTTATTTGTTTACACCGTTTTGAGATCATTCATTGATTCATTAGGAAAAACGAGAGTCACTATGCTGATTACACTCAGTTCTCTTCCGATCAATTTTGTATTGAATTACGTATTCATTTTCGGGAAATTCGGCATGCCGGCACTTGGCGGTGTGGGCGCCGGGCTAGCGTCCGCGCTTACCTATTGGTGTATCTGCATCATCAGTTTTTTCATTATTCATAAATCAGCACCGTTTTCCGAATACGCGATTTTCCATACAATGTATACATTTTCATGGGGAGCATGCAAAAATATGCTCAAAATCGGTCTGCCTATTGGGTTCGCCGTGTTTTTTGAAACGAGCATTTTCGCAGCTGTCACACTTCTGATGAGCCATTTTAATACAGTGACTATCGCGTCCCACCAGGCAGCCATGAACTTTGCTTCACTTTTATATATGCTGCCGCTCAGCGTGTCCATGGCATTAACAATTGTCGTCGGTTTTGAAGCCGGTGCAGCCCGTTTTAAGGATGCGCGCTCATATAGCTTAATCGGCATCATGATGGCGATCGGTTTTTCTTTGTTGACAGCAGCCTGTATCCTTTTATTCAGAGAGCAAATTGCAGGCATGTACACCACTGACCCCGATGTGCTCCGGCTGACACAGCACTTTTTAATTTTTGCGCTGTTTTTTCAGCTTTCCGATGCTGTTGCAGCACCGATCCAAGGAGCGCTTCGAGGATACAAAGATGTGAACTATACGCTTGTGGCCGCCTTTGTCTCTTATTGGGTCATTGGCCTTCCCGTCGGTTATGCGGTCGGTACGTTTACAAGCCTCGGCGCATTTGGCTATTGGATCGGATTAATTACAGGACTCGCCGCAGGAGCAGTTGGACTGTTTTTCAGGCTGGCTAAACTGCAAAAACGTTATTCGCAAAAACAACACATTTAAAAGAGGTGATCAATCATGGCAAAAAATAAGAAATTATACGAATATCTTTCTCAGCATGCGGAGACGATCAGTTCTACATGGTACGAAACAATCGAGGAAACTGATCCGAATTCCATTTATGCATCAACTGACCCTGCTGTCATTCACAATTTAAAGAGCCAGAATCTCGCCTTCAATTATAAGATAAATCGCATTTTCATGGATGATGAGGAGGTATACCTGCCTATACTGAAAGAATGGGCCTTTGAAGTGACACAGGATCAAGAGCATTTAAAAACTCCTATCCACTATATCATCCGGGAGTTTGTTAGAGTGAGAGATATATATGTTTCCTATGTGAAAGAATTTGTCCATCTCAATCAGGACACTGTGAAAGGAGAAGAAGCCGAAGATCTGTATCACTCCCTAATAAAAGCGTTCGATCTTGTGATTCATATTTTTATAGAAGAAATGTACAAAAACACAAGCCTTCAGCTTCAGGCTCAAAAAGATATGATTACTGAATTAAGCGCACCGGTTATTGTGCTGTTTCATAGCGTCGGACTGTTGCCTTTAATCGGAGATATTGATACAGTACGCGCCAAGCTGATTATGGAAAACACCCTGCATCAATGTGCGGAGAAAAAGGTGACGCAGCTGTATATTGATTTGTCAGGAGTAGCTGTTATTGATACAATGGTTGCCCACCAGCTGTTCAGTCTGATTGAAGCGCTGCGTTTAATCGGCGTTTCATCCACATTATCGGGAATTCGCCCAGAAATCGCGCAAACCGCGGTTCAGCTAGGTTTGTCTTTTGAAGATATTTCCTTAAGATCCACCCTCGCTTCAGCGATTGCATCTGACTTGAAATTTAAAAAGGTATAAGGCTTAAGGCCTTATACCTTTTTGATTAATCATTCCATTGATACGTCCAATATACTTCTTCTTCAAACCATGTTGCCATAACAGGTTCATTGTTTTTCAATTTTTCTTCAAGCTCTCTAAGCATGCCTTCTGTTTGAGTGCGGTGCGCTCTTAACGCATTCATTTTAATATCAGCTACTTCTTTGATATCAAGTACAACATCAGCTTCGCCGAGAACCTCTTCTCTATTGCGTGTAATCGCCATGCAGAGCGTGCGCGGCCGGTCTTCTTTCTTTTTCCGGTACAATGCACGAATAACCGCTTCCCCGCACGCATCATGGTCAGGGTGCACACCGTGTCCAGGGTAAAATGTGACAATTAAACTTGGTTTTACATCATCTATGATCTCTTCCATGATATCAGCTAAATACTCATCGTCTTCAAATTCGAGCGTTTTGTCACGCAGTCCCAGCATTCGAAGATCATTAATATCCATTTCTTTGCAAGCGTTAATGAGCTCTTGTTTTCTTAACAATGGCAATGTTTCCCGATTCGCGAAAAATGGATCGCCCATATTTCTGCCCATTTCACCTAAAGTGGCACAGGCGTACGTAACGGGTATGTCTTCTTTTCTGTTTAAGGCAATCAGGCCTGCCACTCCGTATGATTCGTCATCAGGGTGAGGCAGGATTACAAGTACGTGTTCTTTCATTATTTTTCACCCTTTTCTTTAAACTGTGAACGGTTTTTCGCTAATTTGCAGAGAAATAGCCAGTTTACCGCCCGGCAAGTGTCCCGCCATTAATAAACGGTTTTCTTCATCTATCGTGTATTCAGTCAAGCCTTCGGCATAAATCCAGCCTTCTTCTGTTTTTAAGCCAACACGGTAAGGTCCGCTGCCTTTGATTTTCGCCTGATGATAGGTGACTTTTGCATTGCGGATGTATGCAACAACCGTCATGTTTTTTTCATTTAAGTGCGCTGAATAAGAACCGGTTGTGGTTTCTAAATGGATATATACAGGGCGGTCCGCATATCGCTCTAAAGATGCTTGCACATCTTCTTTTATGATTGCTTTCATGATTGCTCCCCTCTTTCTTCTTTTAAATGCTCTGCACGTTCTGTATGTAATTTGACCAGCTGATATTTCATAGCCGGTTCGAGCTGTGAATTTACAATGCGCTGAATCGCGGCAACGTATTTTTCCAGCATCGGTTTCCGGAGTCTCGGATGTGTTCGTTTATCCAAGAGCTCAAGATCAATCGCCTCTGCTACCGCTTCTGCGTCATCACTTGTGAGAGATCTGTTGTTCCAAAGTGAAGCGTATGCTTTCACTATCTCTTTATCAATGTCCATCGTCTTGCTCCTTTATGTCTTACATACATGAAATGATTATACATAATATATGCTTTAGCTGAAAAGCCAAAGGCCTCAATGGCTTTTTGACGCCCGTTTCCACTTTACTTGTGAAAACGTAAACAAGAGCAGCGCAGCCCATATACAGCTGAAAGTAAAAGCCTTTGAGCTTGAAAATGGCTCATGGTAAACAAACAGCCCGATCAGCAAGGTAATGGTCGGTGCAATATATTGCAAGATACCGACTTGATAGAGCGGAAGCCGTTTCGCCCCTTCCGCAAACAATAATAGCGGCAAAGCCGTAAACACTCCAGCAAAAAAGAGAAGCACCCATGTGCCCGTGCCCCCGCTTTCTGCACCCGCTGGCAAAACACGGCCGCTCACCAGCAAATATCCCAATGCAATCGGCATAATCATGAATGTTTCAAGCGTTAAACCGATGGCGCTCGGCAGACTTGTTCTTTTTTTGCTTAACCCGTACAGGCCGAAGCTGAATGCGAGCAGAAGCGCAACATAAGGAATGGAGCCGTATTGGAACGCTGAGATAATGACGCCTGCCGCCGCAATCGAAACCGCCACCAGTTGCAGGCGATTCAATTTTTCCTTTAAAAATAAAATTCCAAGGAGCACTGATACAAGCGGATTGATGTAATAGCCAAGACTTGCCTCAAGCAAAAAACCATGGTTGACAGCCCATATGTATACAAACCAGTTAATCGAAATCAGGACAGAAGCGAGAAATAAAGATAGAATGCCTCCGTTCTTTTTCAAAGAGCGCATCTCCTGCCACCCTGTTTTCCATTGCCGCAAGAAAAAAAGCACGATACACATAAAAACAAAAGACCATATAATACGGTGAGCCAAAATATCAAGAGCCGGCAGCTGTTCGAGAAGCTTCCAATAGAGCGGAAACAGCCCCCACATGATAAAGGAAACGGCTGTGTAAAGAACGCCTTTTTTCGTTTCTGTATATTGCATGTAAATCCCTGCCTTTCTTTAGAGCATCTTATATTATATCACGTGAAAGATCTGTCGGGCATATACTATTTTGTCCATGAAGAAAGGGTGTGACGACGATGTTTGAGTGGAACAAGTACTTTCCTTTCCACAATCAATTTTCTAAAGAAGCTTTAAAAAAAGCTGATCCAAAAGAAGTTGAAACATATGTGAATCGTGTGATGGAAAGTGTGTTCGGAAGTGATTACGCTGCTCAATTTCCTTTCCGCGATCCCCTTCCCAAAAAAGAACAGCCCGCCAAACCTAATGCCAAACCTGATATTGATATATTCGAAACAGCAGACCATGTGTTTGTAAAGGTGCCAATTAATGAGAGCCAGCTGAACCAGTTGAAAATTAAACACACCTCTCACGCATTAATGATAGAAAATTTTCCGAATTTGGGGCATCCCAAAAAGATAAACCTGCCTTGTTTAGTCAAACGCAAAGGAACAAAAGCCGTCTATAAGGACGGCCTTCTGGAAGTCATGTTTCAGAAACAGCAAGACTACAATATGTCCGAGATAGAAATCATCCGATAAAAACGGCCTGCACCGATGCAGGCCGTTTTTCATTAATAGAAGCCGGGATAACCCCCGTATGGCGCGCCGGCGCCAAAACCGTACGGTGCGCCTCCATATCCGTAAGGGCCAGGCGGATAAGCATAGGGACGAGGATAGTTAAACAGAGCACTCCCAAGAAAACCACCTAATAAACCACCGACTAAAGGAGCTCCAAACAAGAAAGGATTACGCACCGGGTATCCGGCTGGGTCTGGGTTCCCGCGATAATACGAATGATGAGGGTACATGATTTTTCCTCCTTTATGTCTGCCTATACGTAAGGTATTCAACAAGGAAGAAAAACGATTGGGCTATGGACTGAATCTATCGGTGTTAATCACAAGCCCTGCCAATAAACACACAGACAAGCCCGGTTACGGAAAGGACTGTTGTAAGCAGCGTCCAAGTTTGAAATGTTTCTTTCATGCTCAAGCCAAAAAATTCCTTCACCATCCAAAATCCTGCATCATTTACATGACAAGCGATGACACTTCCCGCTCCGGTTGCCAGTACCCTTAATGCCGGGTTTACACTGCCCGTGTGCATAAGCGGAGCTGCCATTCCCGCAGTGGAAGTGCAGCCATGGTAGCAGAGCCCAAGCACAGACGCAGAACCGCAGCGATGATCCATGCAACGAGCAGCGGCGACATGTTTGTTTGACTGAAAAGATCAGCAGCAAAATCACCAACCCCGCCGTCAATCAGCACCTGTTTAAACGCCCCTCCCCCACCTATTATGAGCAGCATCATCGCGATTTGTGAAATTGATTCTGATAATGATTTGCTGATCTCCTTCACAGATATTTTACGCGCAAACCCCATCGTATAGAGCGCAAGCAAAAGCGAAATAAGCATTGCCGTCCCTGGCGTACCGATACATTCTATGATGTCTTTTCCTTTTGAATGTTCTTTGAACAATAAAGAAAAAACAGTCGCAATCGCCATAAAAATAACCGGAAATCAAGACGTGGCAACACTGATTGAAAAGCTTGGTGTTTCATCCAGCTGAAATTCTTTCCGCGGCCCTAACGCTGATAAGTTTCCGCTTTTTTGATACGCACCGGGAAACCGCTTCATCGCAAATTAATTGAATAAAGGCCCGGCAATGACAGTCGTCGGGTCAGCGATGATGATTCCTAAAAGCAGCACCTGGCCAATATGGGCGCAGGATGCAACTGAGATGGCAGTTGACGCAGGATGCGGGGGCAAAAACGTGCGTAACATTGAAGGCGGCTGCCATCGGGATTCCCAGATAGAGAAAAGGCATTTTTAATTCTTTGGCAATCGCATACACAATCGGAATCAACAGAACAAGACCAATTTCAAAAAACAGGGCAATGACCACCGCCGCCTGTATTTGATTCCTCCCGAACTGTCGATTAGCGTAATGGCAATTCGATAGCCCCCATGCGTCTGAGACAAATCTCCCTCCTGGCTGAAAAACTAGAAACAGAATGCGGGATATCTCCAGAAGACCTAATGGTTTCTATTACCGAGAATGGTGCCGCAGACTGGAGTTTCGGTCTTGGTGAGCCGCAATTTTCGAATGGAAAACTATAAATTAATGAAAATGCGCTTAAAAAGAGAGGGCTTCATCAGAGGCCCTCTCTTTTCATTGTCTTATTTCTTTTTGGTAAGAGCGAAATAATCAGTGTGAAAACTGCCAGCAAAACGAGGTATAGCGGGATGATCTGGAGCCTGGATCTCACTTGACCAATATAAAAAGCCATGTAAGCGGTATGAACGACCACCCCCTTACATGACTATATGTTATGAAATAAAGACCCTTTCCCGAACGCCTCTTTCCTTACTTTTCTTCCTTGCACACGGTATCACCAGGCTCGCAAAATTGGTCGGCCCACGCCTGCATCTCTTGGAATACAGCCTGAAGCGCTGTTCCTTTTTCAGTCAGCGTGTAGATGACTTTGACCGGCGTTTCAGGGAGAACCTGCCGTTCGACGATCTCATTTTGTTCAAGCTCCTTAAGGCGCTCTGCGAGCATTTTTTGGCTGATCATCGGAATTGTTTCCGTTATTTCTTTAAACCGTTTCGGCCCATCCATAAGCACATGGATGATCAGACCGTTCCATCGTTTTCCCAACAATGAGAAAGCGGATTCCATTTTAGGGCACATTGTATTTCCCATAAGTCCTCATCCCTTCATCTATTGATTGACATGTATTAAATGATCCATTACAATAATCTTTCAAGTTACATTTAGTAAGCTTCTAACTTTTCTATTATCATACCACGTTTATCCGAAGGAGGAAACACTATGACGAATACTCTGGATGTTTTAAAAGCACGTGCATCTGTAAAGGAATATGATACAAATGCCCCAATTTCTAAGGAGGAGCTGACTGAGCTACTGGACCTTGCCGTTAAAGCACCTTCAGCTTGGAACCTTCAGCATTGGCATTTCACTGTTTTCCACAGCGATGAATCAAAAGCGGCGCTTCTTCCTATAGCGTATAATCAAAAACAAATCGTTGAGTCTTCTGCTGTTGTTGCCATTTTAGGCGATTTAAAAGCAAATGAAAACGGTGAAGAAGTTTACGATGAATTAGCAAGCCAAGGCTATATCACAGAGGAAATCAAACAAACACTACTCGGCCAAATCAACGGTGCCTACCAAAGCGAGCAATTCGCACGTGATTCCGCTTTCTTAAATGCTTCTTTAGCAGCTATGCAGCTTATGATTGCCGCAAAAGCAAAAGGTTATGACACTTGCGCAATAGGCGGATTTAATAAAGAGCAGTTCCAAAAGCAATTTGATGTGAGTGAGCGCTATGTTCCGGTTATGCTTATTTCAATCGGAAAAGCAGTGAAACCTGCTCATCAAAGCAATCGCTTACCGCTTTCAAAAGTGTCAACTTGGCTGTAAGGATATAAAAAAACCTTAGTCCGAAATAGGGGACTGACCCCCGTTTTTGAGACAGGGATCAAAACACCTTTTAAACAGCCAATTGTCGATAGTTTATCGGTGATTGGTTGTTTAGTTTCGTTTGAATACGAATATTGTTATAATAATGAATGTATT